>JAWAPV010000080.1:0-6163 GCA_038894255.1 Bathyarchaeia archaeon | reverse complement strand
ATGCTTAAAGAAACAAAAAATAAACAGGAGGTAACTTGAAAATGAGTGAAAAGCCTGAAAGGCTGATTGACAAAAAAGGATTAAGGTTAGATGGGAGAAAACCCGACGAGTTAAGGCCCATAAAACTCGAGGTAGGCGTTGTTCCGAACACTGACGGTTCAGCCTACATTGAACATGGAAAAAACAGGATATTCGCTGGTGTTTATGGGCCGAGGGAAGTACACCCGAAGCACACGGCGCTTCAAGACAGAATAGTCCTTAAATGTAGGTATCATATGGCGCCGTTTTCGGTTCAAGAGCGCAAATCTCCCGCGCCTTCAAGAAGAGAGGTGGAGCTTTCCAAGGTTATCAGGGAAGCCCTTGAACCCGCCATCTTCATGGAATATTATCCGCGCACGATGATTGACTTGTTTATTGAGGTTTTGCAGGCTGACGGAGGCACTAGATGCGCAAGCATTACTGCGGCTTCGCTGGCTTTGGCGGACGCGGGCATCCCAATGCGGGATTTGGTGGTTGCTTGCGCTGCTGGAAAGGCTGACGATGAGATTGTTCTTGATTTGATGGATGAAGAAGACAAGTATGGCGTGGCGGATGTTCCCGTGGCTTTGATGCCGAACTTGAACGCCATTACGCTTTTGCAGATGGACGGGAAACTAACGCAGAAAGAGTTTGAGACTGCCGTGAACATGGCTATCGAAGGCTGCAAGAAAATCGGCGTGATGCAGAAAGAGGCGTTAAAGGCCAAGTATGCTAAAGTGAAGGAGGCTGTTGAGGAATAATGGCGCTAATTGTAACGAAAGTTAAGAAAAAGCAAATTGAACAGTTGCTTGCAACGGGCAAGCGTTTAGACGGAAGAGGGATTAAGGACTACCGAGAGATCAAGCTTGAGCAAGGACTAATTGAAAGGGCAGAAGGCTCCGCGCGGGTGCAGCTTGGAAAAACCGAAGTTGTTGTTGGAGTAAAAATTGAGACAGGAGAACCTTTTATGGACACGCCCAATGAGGGTGTCTTAACGGTCAACGCCGAGCTCACGCCATTAGCTTCTCCAGAATTCGAGGCGGGTCCGCCAGACGAGGACAGCGTGGAACTTGCCCGAATTGTTGACAGGGGAATTAGAGAATCAAAAGCAATCGACGTTGAGAAGCTGTGCATCGAGCCTGGAAAGAAGGTGTTCGTTGTTTTCGTGGACATCTACGTGATAAACCACGACGGAAACCTGATTGACGCTTCAGCTTTGGCCGCGGTTGCCGCGTTGGTTAACGCGAAAATGAGAAACTATGAGCTTGAGGACGGAGAAGTGAAGTTCAAAAGCGGTTACACTCCGCTTCCGTTGAAGCAGCACCCAATAACGGTTACATGCGCCAAAATTGGAGACAAGCTTATTGTCGACCCAAGCTTTGAAGAAGAACAAGTCATGGATGCTAGGTTGACGATGGCAATTGACGATGACGATAACATTTGCGCCATACAGAAAGGCGGAGCTGGATACTTTACACCCGAGCAAGTGTTCGAAGTAGCAAGTATTGCCAAGGAAAAGGCTAAGGAGATGCGAAAGAAGCTGCATTGGTGAACAGGCTATGGGACGCGGAACAAAAAAGGTAGGCCCAGCGCGGGGGCTGGGAGTCCGCTACGGAACGAGCGTAAGAAAAAGATACATTAAAGCAGTTACCGAGCTTAAAAGAGCTCACGCTTGTCCGCAGTGTGGCTTACCAAGGGTGAAACGCCAAAGCATAGGCGTATGGAAATGCCGAAAATGCGGTTTCACCTTCACTGGAGGAGCATACACGCCTACGACGAAGCTGGGCGTGGTTGCAAAACGCGTGGCCAAAGGGGCTCCAGTGGAAGAGGCTTTGAAAACGGTTGAAGAGGAAACCTCTTCGGACAGATGAAGCGCCGTTGGCTTCACTTAACCTTTTTTGGCGGCTTTTTGCTTATGGAGTTTGGCGATGCGGGCTAAGGCTGTTGTGCGTGTCAAGTTTCCTTCAGAAAAATGTTTAGCTGTGGCTTTGGATGCTTTGAATCCTGAAATTGCAAAGCCTGTGGCTGCACGTTCAAGAGAATCTCTTAAGGCGGATGGTTTGACTTTGGTTTTGTCAGTTGCGGCAAGGGATACTGTTGCCTTGCGTGCTGCGTTAAACGCGCATTTGAGATGGATAAACTGTGTTTTAAGGCTTTTTAGGCTGCTGAGAACCCGGTGATTTTAAGGTCTGTTGTGTTCTCCGAGTTTTTAGCCCCCTTATATATAGGATGGGGATTGGCAGGCGAAGCCTTGTCTTCTTTCTGGCGCTTTGTTGGCAAACACTTAAAAGTCATCGTGAAAGCGATATTTGGATACTGGAAAAAGGGTTAAGGGTGTAGACAACATGAATATTCGTCCCACTATTGTGGCTGCTGGACGAACAAGGTTCGGCGAGCACTACGAGAAAGAGCCCGAGACGCTGATTGAGGAAGCTTGGCTTAAGGCTTCAGTCGAAGCGAACATAGAGCGAAAAAGCTTGGAAGCCTGCTATCTGTCTGACTATTTTCTGCCTATAACCAACAAGCTTGGGTTGGAAGAAGGCTTTCTTTCTGAACTTACGGAGCTCCATGTTCCCATGGAAGTCACCCGCTCGTTCAGCTCAGCCCTTTCAAACGCTTGCAACGCGATACGCGCAGGCAAGCACGAAGTTGTTCTGGTTGGGGGAATAGAGAAAATGACCGACCGCTGGGACAAAATCCGCGACGACCTCATGCTTTTGGAAGACCCGTGGAGCTACTATGCTGGGTGCACGCCAGAAGCAAACCATGAACTCATGCTACGCTTCTACATTAAGAAATACGACATAAAAGGCGAAAACTTGGAGAAGCTGAACTTGGCTTTGGCTCAGATTGCCGTCAAAAACCATCTGCATGCAACTAAAAACGAGTACGCGCAGTACCAGCGGAAAATCACGCTGGATAACGTTCTCAACGCAAGAAAAGAAGCCCGCAAGCCTCTCGGCCTTTTCGATTTCGCGCCCATTTCTGACGGGGCTGCCGTGCTTATTCTTGCAAGCGACAAAATCGCGGCAAAATTCACGGACAAACCAGTCTACAGTATCGGTTCAGCCTCCGCCACCGACTACCTAACCTACCCATCCCGCGAAGAACTAGCCCACTTCACCGTCACAAAATTAGCCATCACAAAAGCTTTGAACATGGCGGGAATAACATTAGACGAGTTGCAGCTCGTCGAGCTTTACGACCAGTCAACCGTCATGGAAATGGTGTCGCTTGAGGACCTCGGCTTCTGCAAGCCTGGAACTGCTTGGCAAAGCGTGTATGAAAGCTGTCAAGACTACAAGGGTTATTACGAGTTTGACGGAAGAAAGGTTTACGTTAACATGAACGGCGGGCTTAAAGCAGACGGGAACCCGCTTGGAGCAACAGGCGGCGCGGAGATTTTCGAAATCTTCAAACAGTTGAGAGGGGAAGCTGGCGAGAGACAGGTTAAAAACGGCGGGGAGCTAAAGTATGGCTGTGCGCTTGAACTGGAAGGCTTTGGCACGAAGGGTTACACGTACATTTTTGGGAGAGACTAAAAGATGAGTAGTGAACCAATAGAAAGAAGAGTTTCCTATCTTGGAGATAGGCTAAGGGCAACTCGATGCCAAATCTGCGGAAAGGAATATTTTGAGATACGCGACTACTGCGGAAACTGCGGCCGAAAAAGCTTCGGAAAAATGGCAGACATAGACCTCTTCTACGAAAAGGGCAAGCTAGAAGCCGCCACGCTGGTCACCGAGCCCACAAACAAGTTTACGAAACTCGGCACATACGTCTATGGCATAGTCTCTTTTCACAATGGAAAAATCCGCGTTCCCGGAAGGCTAACGGACCGCATGATAAGAAAGGACGAGCACGTCGATTTCTCTTCTTTAGAAGGGAAAGAAGTTGTTCCACGTTTCAGGAGAAGGTATTCAGTTGACCGTAGCGACGTTATACCAACAATCTCTTTGACCTTCACGTTTGCTGACGAGCATTACCCACATCAAGAATACGTCACGGTTAAACCCTCAAAAGAGTATGAGTCGCCGGGAATAGTGGGCTACGGCGTTTACACTTCTAAGTTTAGAATAAAAGAAGGAAACATGGTAAGGGCAATCCCGTTCTTGGATGAGGATGCCATCACCGCGGCCGTTGAAGCGGGTAAACTCGCGCTTATACATGCTGGCGTAGACAGTAAGCTTGTTGGAAAAGTCTACGTCGGGTCTGAATCAAACCCTTACGCAGTTAAACCTATCGCCTCAAAAGTTGCTCAGGTTCTGAAGCTTGGAGAGGAAGACGAAGAAGACGATGTGCAAGGCGTGGATGCAGTGGACACCGAGTTCGCCTGCAAAGCCGCGACAAGCGTTTTCAAAGATGCAGCCTCGCTTGTAAACTACTCAAAATCTGGTATCCAGACGGCTATGGTGATAGGCGCCGACAATTCTCAAGCAGCACCCAGAGACTGTCCAGGCGGCGAACTTGACCTTTTCGTGGGCTACGGCGCAGCGGCTTTCATTTTCGGAAAGCACGACCTAATCGCCGAAATTGAAGGGTGGTACTCGTGCACTTCAGACACGCCTGACTTCTGGAGGAGAGACGGCGAGCCCTACCCCATGCATGGTGGAAGGTTTACAGGCGACCCCGCCTATTTCAAGCATGTTAGAAAGGCTGCTAAGAAACTTTTGGAGCGGCTTAGGCTTCAAGTCAGCGACGTCAACTATTTTGTTGCCCATCAGCCTAACGCCCAGTTCCCGGTAAGAATTGCGAAAGAGCTTGGCTTTAAGGAAGAACAGTATCTTCCTTCGCTCCAGGTTGTCAAGTTTGGTAACACCTATTCAGGCGCTTCGCCTGTGGGCTTGGCCGCTGTTTTAGACGTTGCTAAGCCGAACGAGCGCATTTTAATATCCAGTTATGGTTCAGGAGCGGGAAGCGACGCTTACTCGATCATTACAACGAATCAGCTTCTTGAGAAGCGACAACGTCAAAAACTAACAGTTAAATATCAAGCAGAGAACCCCTTCCTAGAATACGTTGACTACACGACGTATAGACGCCTAAAAACAGGAATGTAAACCAGATGAGCAAAGAGGAAAACAAGCCGCCAGCAACGGCTGAACCCCAAAAGTCATCTTTCATAAGCCAAATTCTCAAAGTGCTGTATGCTCCCACCAAAGCGTTCAGCGAGATAAAAGAAACCCCGAAGTACGTGGGCCCTTTACTTATACTTATACTTTTCATCGCTGCAAACACCACTTTCCTCTACGTTTTTGCCTCTAAACTGTACGTTGAGCAGACAATGCCAACGGCAGACCAGCTTGACATGTGGACTGAAAACGCCACTTTATGGACTGCAGCGCCAGACGTGGCTATAACCGAAAATTTCGCGGATTTCATTAACGGCTCCTACTACGGAAACAGAAGCATAGCATTCTCAACAAATAATAGCGCATACATTTCCGCGTTGCTGGAAGACATAGGACCAGTAAACTGTCAGAACTCTACCGGTTTCACGAACATGTTCCTTAGGATGAAAGTCACCACCGTGGCTACTATTCCGCAAAACATGTCGTTTTTCCTTCTTTCCCCAAACACCTCAAGCTACTTCAGTTACGATGCGGCTGAGCTTCTGGCTAATTTTACCCTAAACGCTTGGAACAATCTTACCTTAGTGTTTGAAGAAAACAAGTGGACACCGAACGGCGTAGACGCAAACTGGAGCAGCATCACCGGCTTAAGGCTTGAACTTTCGTGGCTTGAGAACGAGAACATAACCCTGCTAATCGACGGGCTGTTCTTCAAAGGAACTTTTAAATCCGTTTCAGAAATCATGGGAAGCAACGTCGTTCTCAACTTCACCATAATCAGCCTCACTAGGTTCATAATTCAGTGGGCTTTTCTTGCGGCAATACTTTTCTTCCTCTCAAAGGCGCTTGGTTCCACGTCCCCGTGGAAGCCTTTGCTGATCGCGGTTGGTTTTGCCCTCATAACACTTTTCATCCAAGCAGCCGCAAACGCGGCTCTCTATTCAACGCTGCCAAGAATCAACTACACCTTTGACTATCTTGGCAGTGTGGAAGGCGAAGGAAAAGCTACGTTCGAAAGGATTATGGAAGAAATAGGCTCAATCGACCTCATCAGCAGCCTCATCCAGCTTGCA
>JAWAPV010000079.1:0-6218 GCA_038894255.1 Bathyarchaeia archaeon | reverse complement strand
CTTGATAAGTATGCAGTCTTCGTGGAGGATACGGTGGTTGTCGAAGGCGCGTATTACAGTTCACGCATGGTCGGCGATTACGTCTATACCATAGTGAGGAAATACGCTTGCGTCGAAAACAATGAAGCCAATTTGCCAGCGATTTATAAAGAAACCGAATGCCATAGAGTACAAGCAACCGAAGTTTACTATTTCGACAAGTACGACTACAGCTACTACTTCACGACCATTGCAGCTTTTAACGTTAAAAACCCCAAAGAAACCCTTGTCTACGAGACTTTCCTAACAGGATACACAACTGCCATATACGTTTCAACACAGAACATTTACCTAACAACAGGTTATAGCAACCCAACCTCTATTTACCGAATACATTTTGAAGAGGGCGAAATCGAAGAAGCCGTAAAAGGCGAAGTCAACGGTCAAGTGCTGAACCAGTTCTCGATGGACGAGTACAAAGGCTATTTCCGAATTGCCACAACTTGCTGGAGAAGAGTGTTAGAAAACAACCTGTACGTGTTGAACATGGACATGAAGGTGGTCGGATGCATAGAGGGCATTGCGCCAAGAGAAAAAATTCACTCGGCACGTTTCATGGGAAAACTTTGCTACCTTGTAACATTCGAAAAGGTAGACCCGTTCTTCGTAATTGACCTATCCAACCCGTACTTTCCAAGAATTCTGGGCGAACTTAAAATAACGGGCTACTCAGACTACCTACACCTTTACGATAAAAACCACGTCATCGGAATTGGAAAAGAGACCGTGGAAGCACAACAGGGAAGCTTCTCGTGGTACCAAGGCGTAAAAATCTCCTTGTTCAACGTAGAAAACCTGAATAACCCGAAAGAGCTGGCAAAGTACGTGATTGGCCATCGAGGAACAGACTCGCCAGTGCTAACTGATCATAAAGCGTTTCTGTTCAGCAAAGAAAGGAACCTGCTTGTCATTCCAGTCATAGTCGCCGAAATTAACCCGAATAAATATTTCTATGGAGTCCCTCCAAACGTCCATGGCAGATACGTCTGGCAAGGAACATACGTATTCAACATTTCCACAGCAGCCGCAGAAAAAATCATGCTGCGCGGAAAAATCACGCACGTTTCAAACGGCAACTTACACAATTCGGACTATCACGTTACACGCGCGCTGTACATCGGCGATGTTCTCTACACAATTTCGGAAAACATGATTAAAATGCATTCGTTGTCGGATTTGGCGCAGATAAACACGGTTAGCCTCTACCCGTAACCAGAGATGCTAAAATTAACGAGAATGGCATGTGAACGAAAATGAACGAAAGCTCAATTCAAGCATTCGTGCAGAACAAAGCCACGGAAAAAATAGTCACCACCATACATGTATGCATTAGATGTGGCTGCACATTTCTGCCCAGAAAAGGACGAACACGATGTCCACACTGCCTTGGCTTGCTCAAAGAAAAAATAACAGTAACAAAAACCCCATAATCCCTTTTTTAGAGTCTTTTTTTTGTTGACGCCATAACACGATTAAAATTCTTCCAAATTTAACTGTAGGATTGTACTAGTAGAAGGTTGCACAAAATTTAATAGTAACATCAAAGGTGACTATTTTTTGTTAGGTTGCATGTTTTTAATATGATGCGCATTCAAAGTGAAGCGATCAGAGCACTTTTCCTGATAATAATGCTTATTGTTTCAAGCGTTATGTTCTAGATGTTCAACGTATCAACGAGCTGGGCAAGCGGAACCATCTACATAAGACTTGACGGTTCCATAGAACCGCCAACCGCAAACATCGCCACCACAGACAACGTAACCTACGTTTTCACCGGAAACCTCTAACAACCCAATTTTTTAAACCGTTAATCTCTCCATTGTGCCGTCCGAGTAACTCTGAGATCTCATCCAGAAAACGTCAACCTAATGCCTTCTCATCATCCGGCAAGAAAAACATAGGAACCCAAAAATAAAAGTATTCCTTTGCCCATTTTCCCAACAAAGAGCAAGTGGGTCTAGGCATGGCTTTAGACAAAGAGTTGCTTTTCAGCTTCATAGTGTTAAGCTTCGCAATATTTATAGCAGGCTTCTTAACAGGAATGCTAGCCATAGCCGTGCTCGATCCGCCTATTGAAACCACAGAAGCAAACTTCATCTTCTTTGCTGTGGGCTTAATTGTCGGAACTGTTATGTCTGCTTTAATCCTCGCGGCCATCAAAGCACGCCGAGCCAGAGAGTCGGCTTCCGCCCAAACCAGCAACCCTACTGTCTAGATAAGGGCATTCAACAGTTTTGTATCTACAAATTGTATAGACACAATGCATCAACAAACGGGAGAGGCTTAAAACCCGCCCGCACCATCAGCACGTACAAGCGGAAAATATGAATTCTGAATCCACTTTTTCAATTCATAAGACAGTTATATACTCAGAACATAACTTGACCCAGCAACATTGGAGGAAACTCCTTGAAACAAAAGATGACACTTAAGCAAAGAAAAGAGCTGGAAGCCAAACTGTCCAAAGCGCTTAAACAGAACACCAAGCAGCTTACGACAGAATTACAAAAAATATTGCTAGACGACATGGTCACAGCCTTCCAAAATAGAATAAACGTGTTAATGACGGCACAGCAAAAGAAAAGCTACTAACGCAGACTATTTAGAAACAAGCCATAGTTTGAATCCATAAAAGCTTTATAATAAAAAGGTGGTAATAACGCAAAAAGAGGTTTGGAAATGAGACGCTCCAAGCTAGAAATGTATATAGACATACTCAAGGTACTTGCTCACCGTGGCCCGCTCAAACTTACTCACATCATGTACAAAGCCAACGTAAACTGCAGCGTACTTAAGGAATATCTCGACTTTCTGATAAAGCAGAACCTGGTCGAAGAACGCACCATAGGCAAACGAAGAGTAGTTTACGCTGTGACTCAAAGAGGAATAACCGTACTTAAGTACTTCAGAGAGCTAAAGCAGGTACTGCCCATCGTGGAAGAAGCCCGAAACAGAACCCCTGTTCCTTTCTAACCAGTTTTTGAACAATCAAGCTGAGCTTCGACATTCCAAAGCGGTGAAGCAAACTATTAAGCAAAAATCCTAACCTCTTTATTTTAAAAACTTCGTTTTTGCCCATCCTTGTTTAAATTTGGTGCCTCTGCGTGCTTAGGGTTTGAAAGAGCATTTTCGTGAGGTTTGTGTGCTCTTTACCTTTGATTTACTTCTTAAATAAGTATGGCTATTTTTTACAAGGCTTTCGTAAGACTTAATAAACTCCAGACGCTCACATACTGTATACACGTAAAACATGAGGAAAACCCCGTGGCTCACCAAGAAACAATAGGCAAAAAACCCCTACACGTCTTAGAAAAAATCAAAGAAAACCTCGAAAAGCTAAACGAAAAAATGGAAATAATGATAGAACTACAAAAACACGGAAAAAAGGACCTGCAGCCGCAGCTAACCGACGCCCCACTCGACGTCATGACTCTCCTTTCGATGCCTGACCACTTAAGAAAAACAGCCATGACCGTCTGCCGACTGGGCAGGGCCACAGCCGACGAAATAGCTGAACAAACCCACCGAGCGCGAGCCGTAGAAAGCGCCTATCTTAACCAGCTTGTAATTATGGGTTATCTGAAGAAAGAGAGACAGGGCAGAAAAGCCTACTTCTACGTTGAAAGGGAAAACCAAAGGTGATGACCATGGGAAAAATAATAGCAGTACACTCCTACAAAGGCGGAACAGGCAAAACACTCCTGTCAACAAACCTCGCAGCAACCTTTGCAAAAAAAGGCTGCAACGTTTGCCTCTTCGACCTCGACTTCCGAGCCCCAAGCCTTGTCACACTTCTCAAGATAGGAAAAGCAGAGTTCTGGCTAAACGACTACCTAAACGGAACATGCGACATCGAAAAAACACTCATAGACATAAGTGAAAGAATACGCAACTCGGGAAAACTTTTTGTTGGCCTTGCCAACCCAGCCACAGAAGCCATACGCGACATGTCCGCAAAAGACCGAAAATGGGAAATGCGCGCGTTGGGAAGGCTACTGGCCCTAAGAGAAAACCTGCTGAAAAACAAGAAATTTGACTACCTAATCTTTGACACAAGCCCAGGACTGCAATACTCATCAATAAATGCCATCGTGGCCGCAGACTTGGTGCTGGTTGCCACCACCTACGATCGTTCTGATGTTGATGGCACAAAAAGAATGTTGCGAGAGCTTTATGATCTCTTCGAGAAGAAGACTGAAATCGTTTTAAACAAAATACTTGAAGCCTATCCAGAAACACAGAAAGAACATATTTCCAAGATGAAAAACGTTTATCAGGTGCCTGTGCTGGGAGTTATTCCGTGTTTCTGTGACGTGCTGAAGGCGGAAGGCGGCGTAATTTTCGCAGAGGAAAAGCCTGACCATCCGTTCACGAAAATTCTTAGCCAGATGGTGAATGAAATCTCGCACATGTAGCTTCAGCGGTTACTGCGTTGCTATCTTGTTGACTAACTTGTAGATTCGGCAGTTCTGGCACTTCTCATATTCTTTTTCGTCGCATTGGTTGCAGATGATGCGGTTAAGCTCCTTAATTTCGCCATTCACGTCTGCTACACCTTCAAACTAAGATAATCGTGGAATATGTAATATACTGTATTCCGACTAACATAATATTCCGCCAAAAAGACTTATAGAAAACCAGTCCAACCATAGCTCATGGAGACACTCTATTGCTGAAAAGTTCGGCAGTAATCCTCGCCGGCGGATATTCAACGAGACTCGGCGCAGACAAGGGCCTATTGCTTCTTTCAAACAAACCTCTAATTAGACATGTTCTAGACAGCGTCAGCAGCATCGTTGACGAGAAAATCGTGGTTGTCAGCTCCAAAAAGCAAGCGTCGGACTACATGAATATTCTAGATGGGGAAACCAAAATATGCGTTGACCAGGAAAACAGGCAAACTCCACTCAACGGAGCGTTGACTGGTTTTGAAAATGCTCAGGGGGTTTATTCGCTTCTTCTAGCATGCGACACTCCGTTTGTTTCTAGAAATGTGCTTGCTTTTCTGCTTGACCTTGCTCCGAAAAAAACAGCTGTGATTCCACGGTGGCCAAACTGCCAGATCGAGCCGCTCCATGCCGTATATCACACTCAACTAGCCCGAGAAGCAGCCAAAAACGCTTTGAACAATAGGGAAATGAACATGCAGGCACTGGTGAATAGGCTTCGGAACGTTCGTTATGTTTCAACCTTAGTAATAGAGCAAATTGACCCGCAACTTGTCACGTTCTTTAACATAAACACTCCGTTAGACTTGAAAAAAAGCCGAATTCATTATCAAAAGAAAACAATAACCATTATAGCTTTTCGAAATGTTTGGCAAATTTTTCGGTTTCGCAGAACAATTTCTCTACATCGGCTTTGCTGTGCGCTGTGCATAATGCGCCGTTGTGGGTAGGCAAGAAGAAGACCCCGTTAACCATAAGGTGCATGTTGTACTCGAGCAGTCTGTTCTTGTCTGCTTGGGCAACAGAATATGCATCTTTGATTTCTTCTTTGGTAAAGTGAACATTAAAGATTGAGCCTGCACCCGTAACTTGCACGTCAACACCGTTTTTCTCAAATATTTGCCTAAGCTGTAAACGTATTTGGTCGCCAAGCTTGTTCAGCCGGTTTATCAGTGTGCCGTCTTCAAGAATTTTGAGCGTTGTCAAACCCGCCGTCATCGTCACAGGGTTGCCAGTGAAGGTTCCTCCATGGAAAGAGTATTGTGGCCTTTTGAAAAGTGTCGTGTCAAGTTTTTTCATTATTTCTCTTTTTCCGCTGAGGGCGCCTATTGGGAAACCGCCGCCCAAGATTTTGCCAAAAACAGTGATGTCGGGGAAAACGCCGAAGTATTTTTGAGCGCCGCCTGGCGACATTCTAAACCCCGTGATGACCTCGTCAAAAATCAGCAGTGCATTCTTCTCATTGCAAAGCTCTCTAAGCCCTTTAAGAAACTCTTTCTCCGCAGGGATTCCTCCGCCAGCGCCCAAAACAGGCTCGATTATTACGCAAGCTATCTCTTCTTTTTCCAGCTTTTCTCTTACGCCTTCAAGGTTGTTGAAAGGTAAAAGGAGCGTGTCTTTCGTGGCTCCTTCGGTTAATCCTGCAGATTCGGGCATTTCGAAAGGGTGTTTTACTCCAACATGCAGTGCGTCGTAGCCTCCGTGCCATCCGCCCATGAATTTGGCGATTTT
>JAWAPV010000078.1:0-6236 GCA_038894255.1 Bathyarchaeia archaeon | reverse complement strand
TTTTTCAGGCTATGCAGATAAAAACTGATGAGCACAATCAAATGATAAATTATTTGGCCTCCCAGAAGATTAAGAGACGATCGCAAGAAGTTGCATAGTAATAATCACACTTTGGCTTTTTTTAACGTACTTAACTAAACATTTTGTTGAACACGACGCCTGACTAATACGATTTCTTCTGACTTTTACTTAAGTGTTTCATTCCAAAAATACAGTTTATTATATCGGGTTTTTATGATATCAATAGTTTCAGCGTCATCATAAACAATATCCAAACGAGGACTATACTTGGCGATTAACTTGTTCACATCAGCCCAGACTTTTGGAGACAAGGCGTCAGCATCCCATAATCCCCAAATTTTATCCGCAGAGCTTCGAAAGCCAAAGCCATAGTTTTGTGGAAGAACGTAAGCCGCTTCTGCCCTTGTAACACCATGCTCCTGTGGATTACTGCGAATATATTCTGAAAAGGTTTGCAATGCGTTAAAGTGAGTTTCAGTCAATATCCCGTACTGTCCAATCTTTGGGTAACTAAAAACCACAACGTATTTTGCTCCAGTTTTATAAGCCAAAATTAAATCGTCAAACAGTTCTTCGCCAGATTCTATGTACGGTGGCTCAGTGTACTCCCAAGTTATTATTGCTCCCCAATCTTTATTGAAGGCTTGCGCTGCGCCTCTGCAAAGACCTATGTGTAATGGTCTGCTGTGATTCCAACCGAACTCGGCAAAAACAGAGGTGTATCCAGCTTTATAGTTAAACCAGTAAAGTGCATAATCAGCAGTAAATACTTTGTCGCTGAAGTTTAAATAATAGGATACATGAAGATTCCAATTACCGATATATCTGTTGGCGGCTTCAGTATAATCTGTTGCGTTTTCAACTATTCTACTGTCTCCGCCGTCCAATTGATTTCCTCCGGGCTCATCATAGCGGTAGACGCCTAGAAATTTGTCGCCGTATTTTTGTTTAGCATTTTTAATCCAAAGTAAAGTATCATAACTGTATTTTCTGCTGTCCGTAAATAACACGATAAAATGCAGCCCTGCATCAAAAATATAGTCGCATGACGCATTCAGTAAGCTCTGGTCGAAGGATATCTCAACTGCGCCTATCACAAAAAGGTTTGTATAATTTTTCACTTTATCCACAAGATTTTTCAAATCATTTATTTCGCCGCTATAAGCAAATTCAACACCGAAAAAGAACTCTTTATCTGGGTACACAGGGTCTAGCCACTTAATTGTTGCAAAAATAGACACGGTAAGAACCGCGACGAGAATGAAGCCAAATATATATGCTTTTTGATGCAAGCTG
This sequence comes from Bathyarchaeia archaeon, assembly GCA_038894255.1. Taxonomy (GTDB): domain Archaea; phylum Thermoproteota; class Bathyarchaeia; order Bathyarchaeales; family Bathycorpusculaceae; genus JAWAPV01. The sequence continues at coordinate 4,919 of JAWAPV010000078.1, read as the reverse complement.
TGGTCAACCGTGCGGATTAATTTATTTGGAGACAGCTCTATTAATGTTGCCTTTGTTAGGCATTTAAGCTGTTAGAATTTACCGCGAAGTATAGTAAGATATAGCGCATGCTCGAAAAGTGTCGCGAACAGTTTAGTTTTGCTGAAATACTATGCACTATTCAACTGCAACAACGTAACTGCGATAGCTTCATATATTTTGGAGCTAATGTTGGTTAAAGCGCATAAGCAAGTCAACACACAGTTTTGATACAAAGGTACTACGGTGTAAATTTTTCAAGCAGAGAACTATATACTATTCATTTTGATGCATAGATGTTTAGATGGGGTTTGTTGTTTGTGGCTTTTTTTAGGGTGTTTCTGAGAACTTTATTGCGTGGATGTCTGAATAATGCTATGGCAAAGAGCGCTGGTTTAATTGTTGGTTTTGGTGTTAAAGTGCTTGTTTTTGGTTGCGTGTTCATGTCTAATGCGTGTTGTCTTCAGTAATGTTTCATGTTTCGTAATATAGGTTAAATCTTAAAAGGGAGTTATGCCATACCAGATAAGGATAAAGTATGGTGTGAGTTGGTGATGATGAAGAAAAATGGAGATGAGGAGAAGGTTAAGCGTATTCTTACTGACCCGAGGTTGTCGGCGATTAAGGCGATGCTTGAGAAGGACCATTCGATTGACTGTTTGCTGTTGCTTTATCTTAATCGTGGGAAGTGGAAGGATGCCAAGGATTTTATGCGAGAGAATAAGCTGACGTTGAGCGATGGCACTTTCAGGGCGCGGATGATTGAGATTGAGCACCTTGGATTGGCGAAGAGTGAGCGGATTGATCCGCTGAAGAAGTATTATATGATTACGGAGTTCGGCGAGAAAGTAGCTGAGCTTCTTCTCGATTTCTTTGAAAAAGTTGCTGTTTAAGCCTTCACTGCACCTTTCGCTATAGCATCGCGCACGCAGTTTCTTTTTGCATACTTGTTTTTCCATGTTTTTTGTGTTGTTGTGTTCTACAGACGTATAATATGGTGTAGTAAGTCGTAAGATTTAAATGAGTATTCTCGTTTAACATAAACAGCAATCCCAAAAGGAGGGATAAAAAGAGAAATGAAAAACCTTAAACAAAGCAGGAAAGCCCTAAGCCCCGTAGTCGCATCAATCATACTCATCGCCGTCACAGTCGCAGTCAGCATCGCCGTAGCAGCCTGGATGGGCGCACTCACAACAGGATTCATGGGCTCATCTTCAATAACAATAACCGATGCACAATTTGATAAAAGTGGTACTGGCATAACACTGCACTTGAAAAATACTGGAACAAAAACGGTAACTATCGCTACAGTAAGAATTAACGGTGAACCGAAAAATAATTTCGATCTTTATGTCGGCACTGACCTAGCTGCGCCAAAGATATTGCCGTCTGGAACAAGCGGCAGAATCGAAATGGTTGAAGAAGGTTGGAACGCTGGATATGTCTACAAATTCGATATATACGATAACAGCGGCCAATTAATCGGGTCATATCAAGCGACACCACCAGCCTAAATTCCCCTCGTATCTTTGCTTTCGTTTCGGGGTAGGGTGAGCTAAACTAAACTTTAGCTCCAACTTTCCCTTTCTCTTGTTTCCTCTTTGGAGGTGCAAAAATAAAATGGTAGTAGAAATAAAAGAGTACACTTCAGCCGAAGAAATAGCCCAAAAACTAGACAAAGACATAGCGGACACAAAAAGCACACTAGGCGAATACCTGCGTCGCTTAGATGATATCCGCACATTAGCGGAGAAATCAAAGAAAATCCGCGAAGTAGTCATGAAACTCGCAGGAAAAACCAAAACCGCAAACGAAAACATGGGCGAAATCACCGTAGGCGACCTAAGCGTAGTCCTAGACGCCAACCCATTCCACGAACTTACAGCCATAGAATCCGTCGTACGCAGCCACCAAGAACGACTACTTCTCCTACAAAAAGCACGCGAAGCCCTAAAATGGCTAGATCAACTCGGCGACACAGAAGGCCTAAAGTATCTAGTAGTCCAAAACGAAGGAGTCCCAGAACGCATACTCTTCAAAATAAGCTAAGCCGCCGCTGCCGTAAGCCAAAAACAGCCATGCAGGAGCAGGAAAAACCGTGAATAACAACTCCTACGCCTTCGCACTTGTAAACACGATAGCAGAGCTACAAAACTCCTGCCCTGACATCGCGCATGCCTTGATTTTTAAAGATAACACTCTTCTCGCAAAAACGGAAAACACAAGCGAAGAATCCGCAAACAACACCATAAAAGCCTTCCAAGCCATAACCGAAAGAGCCAACTCAATCGGCGGCGTAAACGCCATCACCATACAAGCCGCCAACGGCAAAATAAACATCACCCGCGTAAACAACTTCCAGCTGGCAACAGTCCTCACTAAATCATCAGACGAAAAATACGTCAGCGCACTAACACGTACAATAATCCCAATAATAATCAAACTAGTCAACAACATCAAATCATCACAGCAAGAAGAAGCACTAACCGTCGAACTTGAACCCATAGAAGAAAACGAACAAACAGAAGAAACCCTAGAAGAAGCAACCGAAGAAGATGAAGATGCACTTTCAGAAAAACCACAGGTAATCCAACTAATCGTTGAAAATCTCAGCGGCCTGCTTGTGCGCTCGGACACGGTGCAAATAGGCAAATCACTAATAGAAGAATGGAATGAACTCTACGGCAAAGACAGAATCAAAGAAGTACACATTGAAGCACTAAACGGAAAAACAACCCGCTGCAAATGCAAACCCATCAAAGACCCCAAACTTGAAGGCAAAGGCATAATCAAAATCCCAGAAAAAATCCAAATTGCGCTAGAAGCCACACAAGGCGATCTAGTTATGGTAAAACCGGTGGTTGAATAAAATGGAAAAACAAGCTCCAAGAAAAAAACGAAGCATACACGAAACCACTACAGCGGCAATAATTGAAGACGCGGCTCTAAACGAAGAAGCAACCTACACAAAACTTAGTAAGGCACTCGCAGAAATACGCAAAACCAAAGGCGTCATAGGCTACATACTAAGAAACAGCACAACCGCGACAATAGACTTACAGAAAACCGAAAAACTCGTTCAATACGCAATCCTCTCGTCGCAAGCGCTTGAATCCAGCCAACAAATCGCTGAGCAATTCAAACTTGGCGGAGTCGAAACTGTTACAATCGAAGGCGAAGATGCAAAGCTATTATGTATAAACAAAGCTAAAATCAAAATCGCCATATTCATGGAACCAGAAACCGATCACAATGACATCCAAAAAAGAATCCCGTTTTGAATTAATAAAAAATAGCACTTTTCTAAGTAGCCGTTTCAAAAAGTAATTTTTTAAAATCAGGATTAACCCTAACCAGCCTATGCTCCTTATCCACCTGTGCAAAAGCATACTCACACAGAAACTCCATAACCTCCTCTACAGTACAGACATCCAATCCAAGCAATTGCCGCAACTCTTCAATCTCATGCCATTCGCCATCAGCAAGTAGCTCTAGCAAAACCTCTAACTTAGACAAAACAACCAGCCCTACACAAACACTCTGTGCGAATGCAATATTTAAATCCAACAGAAATTATCATTCAGAACAAAAATATAGAAAATATAATTCCATAATCAAAACTTGTTAAATTCTAAAAAGCATAAAATGCCCAGTCGAGCAAAAACACGTTCCAAACCGCAAAACATCACCGTCAGCCACAGTTAACCTTTAATCCCTCTCAACATTTTAACTTCATAAACCATCCCCCGAAACAAAAAGCAAAATAACCATATAAACCTGAAAAAAGGAGAAAAAGCAGATGCACAAAAAACTCCTAATTCCTGGGCCTACAGAAGTAAGTCCAGGAATACTCCGCGAGCAGAACCGTCCACTCATTGGTCACCGAGAAAAAGCCTTTTCTGAACTCTACGGCCAAATAACCGAAAAACTCTCCAAATTCTTCGAACTCTCAAGCGACTGCAAATCAACCGTAACAACATCCTCAGCAACTCTCTGGTTCGACATTGTAGGCAGAAGCATCGTAAAAGAAAAAGCCCTGGCATGCGTCAACGGCGCTTTCTCGGAAAGATTTGCCAAGACCATACAAGCCTGCGGCAAAAAAGCCGACATCCTCGAAGTAGAATGGGGCAAAGCCATAAAACCTGAAATGATAGCCGAAAAACTCGAAACAGGCAAATACGACACCATAACCATATGCCACAATGAATCATCCACAGGTGTACGCAACCCAATCCACGAAATCGGCAAACTCATCCGCAGAGACTATCCCGATGTGATACTCGCCATCGACAGCGTCTCAGCTATGGCAGGCGACAAGACACTGCCAAAAGAAATCGGTTGTGACATAATCTTCGCATCAACACAAAAATGCTTCGCGCTGCCGCCAGGCTTAACCGTAAGCCTAGTCAGCGACAGAGCCGTAGAACGCGCCAAACAAGTTCCCAACCGTGGCAGCTACACCGACCTTGCCGAAATATTTGAATATGAAAAGAAGCATCAGACACCCTTTACGCCAAACATCTCGCTCCTTTACGCGCTTAATAAACGCTTAGACCTTATGCTAGAAGAAACATACGAACACATCTACCAACGCCACAAACAAATGGCACAGTACACACAAAAATGGGCAAAAAAACACTTCGCTCTGTTTCCAGAGCCAGGGTACGAGTCAATAACTGTAACCTGCATCAAAAACACCACAGGGAAAAGCGTGAAAGACCTAAAAACCAAACTTGAAGAAAAAGGTTACATTATCTCAAGCGGCTACGGCAAGCTAGCCGAACAGACCTTCCGCATTGGCCACATGGGTGAATGGCGCTTATCAGGCATCAAAAAAGTCCTGAAGCTAATCGAAGAAATTTGGGAGCTCAAGAATTGATCTTTAAAGTTTTAATCTGCGA
>JAWAPV010000077.1:0-6295 GCA_038894255.1 Bathyarchaeia archaeon | reverse complement strand
GTTATTTATTAGTATGTACACGATCTATTAAATCTTGCGTCTTGCGATACAATTGAAGGCTACTCCTCTTCCTCCGCCGAAATCATAATAATCTTAAACTTCCACAACAGCAAAAGGACAACCGCTACCACAACAAGCACAAGAACAAGAAGCACCATCATCAAAGAAAGCCCACCATCGCCTTCCACCGGAGCCATCGGAGTTACTGTAAGGTCAAGCATGCCTTCCGCGTCCGTATACCCGTACTTCGACGCGTTAACCGTCAAAACCACAGGAAGCTGTATCACCGTTTCTGGAGCACGATAAATAAACTGGCACAGCCCTTCTGAATCAGTGACAGCAGTTGCGTTTACAAAACTGCCATAATCAGCAGAAACACTCACAGACACGTTAGCAACGCTGGTTCCATCGCGACTAGCACGAACATTAACAACAATCGTCTCGTTAGAAGCTATCACCGTCGAGTCCACTGTTACGCTAATGTTTAACATTCCTTGCGAAACGTAAAAGCTCAAAGGCTCCTCTGCTGTTATGAAGCCAGCCTTTGAAACGTGAGCAGTTATGTTGACAAGAGTTGGTTCACCCACTTGTGGCGCCGTGAACTCGAGGGTGACATTGCCGTAACTGTCTGTTAACCCAAAGACGGGCACAAAACTTCCGCCTGCTTCAGAAGTGAACGTTACGTTAGCTTCTTGAACTGGTTTTAGCTCGTACTGCGAAAGCACGTTCACAGTTATGTTTACTTTGCCTTCGGAAACAGTCTCATTTGTTGTCGCAGTAAAGCTAACGAGAAACGTCTTAGCGATTATGTAAACAATGGTGCTTGTTTCAGTGTCCACATATCCCTCTTTAGATATAGCAAACGTAATGTTCGCTGTAAGCCCTTCGCGGACCTCAACCATTGGCGCTTTAAACGTGAAAGTAGCCAGCCCGCCGCTGCTCGTCGCATTCGTTGTAGACGAGATTTCGCCACAGCTTACAGAAGGAATGACAATCGCGTTGGCTATTGGCTGGCCATCTGACGCAACATATACAGAAATGCTGGAAGTAGCTTCCGAAAGTATAACAGACGGATTCGCATTTGCAGTAGCTGCGAGGAGACGCGGCTCAACAGTTACGGTTGCTTGATTTTGACCCTGCGCATAACCTTCCTTTCTTGCTATTGCCCTTATGCTGACGACAGTTTGGGTGAGCACTTGTGGAGCTTTAAACTCAAATAAAGCGGTGCCGTTTTCGTCAGTTACACCGCTGTCAAGAGGAGAAATAGTTCCGCCTGTGCATGAAGCTATTATTAGGGCGTTTTCTATCGGCCATCTAAAACCCAAACTTGTTTTAACCGTAACTTTCATAGTTGCTTCGGATTTTATCATGGAAATTTCTGGAGTGACTTCAACTATTATTGGTGGAAGAACCTTAACGTAATCGTAATGCGCGCCATCTGCGTAACCCGTCATGGAGGCTCTCGCTATTATTCTTACATCGGCAATTTCGGTAACGTTAGGCGAAGTAAAGATTGTTGTGAAGTACCCGTTTACATCTGTCCAACCAGAAGCAGCGGCAAATTCTCCCCCGCCAACCGCAAACAATAGAACACTAGCGTTTTCTATTGGGGCAGTAGCGTTAGAAACATATACTGTAACCGCTACTTCTTCAGTATAGTTGACAACATGATTGCTTAATTGCACTATCACGTTCAAAGGCTCAAAATCTTGAACAGTTATAGTTATGTTTGCGGCATTTTCGCTTATGACGCCAAAGTCGTCCATCACTGTTAAAGTAGCAAAATAACTTTGGTTAAGCAGAGCTGGATAAGTGTGGTTAACGATTGACAGAGTTGTCCACCCGCTGTTTTGTCCATCGCCAAAATCGAAAAAGTATTGGTCAACACGTCCGTCGTCAAACGAGTTAAAACCTATAAAAGTGACTGGTTGGTTAGGTGCAATCACCTCTTTGTCGGATAGAAGAACGGCTGTGGGACGCTCGTTTAGATGGTCTATCGACGCAGTTAGATAGAATATAAAGTCAATGTTCACCCCGTCGCTGTTCACGGGGTTTCCTTTACCGTACGGGTTTAGTGATTCATGATAAGGACCGCTGCGGTCGCCCCAATAGTTTTGAGTGGCGTTTACACGTGCAGTCAGCGGTGCTTCCATGCCGATAACGTTCTCATAGATGTTGTTGAAGTGTGCCTGGTGATATATGCCTCGTTCGTATTTTATGCCAACAGTGTTGTTTGAAATGTAGTTCCTCGTGATGAAGGTATTGGCGTCCGTTGAAATACAGAATCCGTAGAGGTTGCCTCTTATCATGTTGTTGAAGATGACCGTGTTGGTGTAGTCGTCTGCTTGGAGGAAGATTCCGCTGTGGGAGTTAAAGAGCACATGGTTCCATTCAATGTTTATTGGCGAAGTTATGTGCCCTATTAAGGTTATGCCGTCCATGTTTGAGCGAATGGTGTTATACTTGAGGCTTGCCTGGTTGCAACCATATATTAAGATGCCATTTAAAGTATTGTTTGAGATTTCGCTATTTTCTACGGTTACTGTGCCGTCGTTAACTAGTATTCCGTTTTCTGAATTGAGCCTAATTACTGTTTCTTTAACGAAAACGTTGCCGCTGTCTATCTGCAAACCGTTTGAACCAAACTCTATAAGGCAGTAAACCAGCGAAGAGGCTTCGCCACCGCTAAGTCTGATTGCTCCCCAGTCTCCATTTTCAGGCACAATTTTGGAAGACGTAAATTTGATTGGTCTAGCTTGTGTGCCGTTCGCAACCAGTTTTCCATTAACTATAAGCGAAAAGTTTCCTCCAAACCTAACCTCAACGTTCGGCTCGATTGTCAAAGTTGCGTTAGAATAAACAATAACATTGTTTGATATTATGAAGGGGCTGTCAACCAACGTCCATACCGTGTCTTCAGTTATGTTGCCTTCCACGTAAGTTGCTTTTACTAACGGGAGGAAGGAAAAGTTAGCTAACTCGAGAACTGAAAGAAACAGAATAAGCAACATGAATAGGTGACTCATTTTTTCTTTCATACTTACACACCATCGAATAGTGGGGGTGACAATACCATCTCTTTCGAAACAGCTTAAGGATTATGAATCTCAAATAAGGCTTCAAAATCACCAAAAACTTCGGCTTTTTCTAGAACAACCAGTAAGAAATTTAACAAACCAAACTACAAATTTAGGCGCTAGAGGAAGCAAAGTTGAGAAGCTTTAGCGTCATAGCCTTAGAGAATTTCCCACTGATAAAGCCAGGAGATGACATACCCTCCATAATCGTAAAAACGGCTGAAAAAAACGGTCTCGCGATAGAAGACGGAGACATAATCGTTGTCGCGCAGAAAATACTTTCTAAAGCAGAAAACAGAGTAGTGAATCTAAGGAAAGTAGCCGCTTCAGACAAGGCAAAGGAAATGGCAAAAATAACGGGAAAAAGCGCCAAATTTGTTGAACTGGTTCTGAAGGAAACAAAAAACGTTCTAAAAACTTCCAAAGCAACAATTCTCGTAGAGGACAAACGTGGATTGATTTGCATAAATGCGGGAATAGACAAGTCAAACGTTGAAGGCCAAGAGAATTTTGCGCTTCTGCCTGAAAACCCAGACCAATCAGCCGAAAGATGCCGTAAAGAAATTAAAAAACTGACAGGGAAAAATGTTGCCGTCATAGTTTCAGACACGTATAGCCGCCCGTTTAGGCGTGGGCAAGTCAATTTCGCAATAGGCATTGCAGGTATAAGGCCGTTTAGGGATTACCGTGGGAAAAAAGACCTTTTTGGGCTGGTTTTGAAGGTGAAAAATATTGCGGTTGTTGACGAAATTGCAGCGGCCGCCGAGCTTCTTATGGGACAGGGAAAAGAGAAAACCCCCGTGGTTATTCTGAAAGGTTTGAAGGACACCTTGGTCTTCGACGAGAAAAGCGGCATAACCGACTTATTCATCTCCAGCGAAGAAGACTTGTTCAAAAATACACTATAACCTTGCGGTTGCAAGAACTGATTCAAAAGTTTCTCTTTTTCCAAACAAGGCGTCAATGCTGTGTTTAGACACGTTTGTGAAAGGCTCCGTCTCGAAGAACACTCGCTGATGCTTTTCGCTTTGCAGAATCCAAGCTTTCACGCCTTTTAGCGCGAAATCTGCTTACCTTTCTGAAGAACCTTCAAAGGCTAAAAGAGTATTAATGTTTATCTTGCTGTGTTCTCGATTCGAAAGGGTTGAAGGCAAAAACATCAGTCTTTTTTTCGCTTCAGTTGCTATAGCGATGATGTATTCTTTCGCGCTTCTCACTGCATATGCCTACATTGAGTATAACGAGGAATATGGTGTGGGGCAAACTGGAAGCTGGATCTACACCTATATATCAGCATACTGGCCCCCGCGATACCACAACTTCCACCATGTAACAGACTTCGATTATGCACTAGGATACTGGGGACCTCCACCGGTCATCAGCACATCACCCGGTGAAGGAGGAAACGCCACAAAAGGACATACTATGATCGTGATCCACGTATACCAAGGCGGAACCCCTATAGAGGGCGTTCGCTCTGAAGCCTATCTGCCTCCACTTGAGTAGAACAAAAATACGACCCGAGATGCTACTAAAATACTCCTTCCTTTTTTCTCTAAGTGTGACTCTGCTCTCAAACCTCGAGGCGGCGTACTGTCTTGGTTCTCCAGCGGTGGCTCCTTATTGGCTGAAGGGGGGCATATGCCTACTACTACACGAACTCCACAGTGATAACTCCTCAACAAAACAAGTATCTGGAAGGGCAATGGAACATATGGTTGAGAATGCGTAAGTGTTGCTGAGACCACTGCGATTCTCAGGATTCACCTCAGTCTTGCCGGCAAGAGAATTGATCCTGATTTGGTAAAGACTTTGCCCTATTCCTTTTCGTCAAACTTGATTAACATCCATGCACACACTAGAGAAGCTTTTTGTGAGGGTGAATATCTAGGTTTTCTCCCTTTCTAGATACCCAATGTGGGCGACCTGCCTTACATGCCACAACCATCTACATCACGAAAATAAAAAAACAACCCACTCAACGCACCCACTCAAAAACATGTTCAAACCTATATATAAGGGGGCAGTGTTTTTTCGCGCACAAGAGAACCGTGCTTAGCTGTTCTTGTCATGTTTTTTGAATTGTTTTAAACGTTTTGCTCGGTTTTGGTTGTTTGTTTTAGCATTTTTTCTGAAAGTTGTTCTAATTCTGAATCTGAACCCCTAAAAAATTTTTAATAAACGTGCCACGCTCTCATAACTGACCTTAAAAAGAGGAATGGAAATGAAAAAGAAAAACATAACTATAACCCTAAGTTTGTTAGCAATACTCATATGCTCAATAGCAACCGCAATGTTCCTCGAATACCTAGCAAACGCGGCAAAAGCCGGCTACAATCCAACATATATGACCGTTTCAGGCGTCCTAGCCACAGACTCCTATGTGCTCTTCCCATACGAAAAAGCCAACCTGACAATAGGTTTTTCCAAATATGGAGAAATGGTTGATTACGACACCAAAGTCGGACTTAACTACGCCACAGTCGACCCATTCGCGCCCGGCGAAGGTCAAGTTACAGAAGCTCAATGGGTAGAAGGATGGATACTTAACCTCACCTACGTTGAAGGCGGATACTACCAAAACACTTGGGCAAGAGCCACATACAGCGACTACTACGACGCTAATGGAATTGGAGGAGACTGGAAAGAAGGCTGCACAGACGGCTCTACAGGGCTTACCAACAGAGGCGGAAGAAAAACCAACGGCGGTGCCGTAACTGACCCGATTAAAGTTCTTTACAACGGTCCAAGAAGGTTTGTTGCCTTGTTGAACACAGCCATTTACAAGGAAGCTTCGCACTCAACCCCGCTTGTCAACATAACCTTCACGATAATATTCAACAAAGACAAAAAGCAAGTCATCATATACAAGGACATAAAACGCACAGATGTTGGAAAGAACATTGGAGACATGCAAGTTGAGTTCAGCAACCGCGGCGAATGGGACCTTGGCCAAGGTAATCCGCCTAAATCATACGCGCACTTCTATCTTGACCAGCCAACCCTTTACAACGGGCACTACCAAGCTTGGTACAACACTACCGTCGATGCTTACAACGGAACTTACACTGTCTGTCAAATTTTAGACGACGAACTGGCGTTTGTGGGATGGGCGGCATACTGGCCCAAGCCAATCTTGAACTGGGTTGGCGCTACTCAGATAGAAGCAACAAGAACCGTGTTTCCTATGAACCCATAGGCAGTTTTTGATAACACTG
>JAWAPV010000076.1:0-6299 GCA_038894255.1 Bathyarchaeia archaeon | reverse complement strand
GGGTTTTAATGGTTCAAGCGCCTCGTCGGTTCCGAACCAGCCTTGAATGAAGAATCCCTTGAGGTTTGGCTCGTTGATTTCTTTGGCTTGCCAGTTGCCTTTGATTTCTCCTTTTTCTATTCTCTTTAGTATTTCATCAAGTTCGCTTTTGAACTTCTTCAGGAACTTCATGTCGAAAAGGTCTATTTCTTGGAAAAAATCTTCAAAATCGTTGTCAAACATTCTTTCACCTCCTAGATGTTTTCTATTTCTTCGAGTGATTCTATGAGGCGACGCAAAGCAAGGCTCATCATGATGAAGGCTGTTTGTCCAAGCTCTGAGCAGCTGTATTTTCCGCGTGCCGTTTTCTCCAGCAAACCGCCTTCCTCGAGTTTTCTAGAGTTTTCCCAGACGATTTTTGGGTTCAAGTTTAGGTTGTGCATGAAGTCGGCGAAGCTCATGGTGCGTTTTTCTTCTGTAACAAGATGCCTCATCATCCGCAATCGTGTTTCGTGGGATAAGGCGTCAAAAAGTTTTGAAAGTCTGTCGAAGCCTTCTTCTGTGGCTCTTAGCTCGTTTTCTAGTTCTTCGCGTTGCCAGTCGTTTGGGGATAATGGCATTTCGAATATTATTTTTCCGTTTTGGACTAGCTGCAGTTTTAGTGACATGTTTGAGTCGCCTCTTTTGTTACCAAAAGGTAATTACTATTAGGTAATATATAAGCTTGCCGCTAGGTAATAAGCCAAAAACACCTACCCTAACAAAACAAAATCTAACAAGCAAGAACAGAAAAAACAACAGAAACTCGCAGCTAACCTTCGCTAGCCAAGTTTCTCTCCACACTTAAAGCAAAAGCTAGCATCTGGCGGATTCCTCTCTTTACAACGCTGACAAACAATCGCTTTCTTGCCCTTCGTTTCTCGGAAACTCTCTTTCGCCCTACTGAAGGCTTTCTCAATTTCCTTTCCCGCAACTGTAAAAGCCTTCTCCAGCTCTTCACCTATCTTGGAAAAAGTCTCTCGAAGTTCTTCCTGCGGGTAATGCGCCCCAGCCTCAGCTCCCTTTTCGGTTCTTGTTCCACATTTTGGACAAAAATACGCGTCTTCAGGCAGTTTCATGCCGCATTTTGTGCAAAATTCCATACCAGATTCCCGTTATCGAACAAAGGCGGCCGCTCAATTTAAGCCTTATCCAAACTGCTGAAGAACTGCTAGACCCGTATCACTATGGTTTCAGAAAGATAATTGAAAAGCCTCTGTCTTCTGGAAGGATAAAGAATCCAGCCTAAGAGACAGTCAAGCGGCAGCAGGTAAGCTTTTCCAATGCTTTCTATTGCAGCTCGTCCCATGTCCAAGGGTTCGCCGTTGAGTCTGGTTACTTTTAGCCGCATAAGCATTTTGCCAAGTGATTGCCCGTAGATTCCGTCCATAAACATCCAATAGAGAAAATGAAAAATGTTGCTTAACCCGAAATCCACAAGAGGAATCCAATTAAAAGCGCTTGGCGCCCAAACAAAGCTTGGCCACCAAAAAGCCGCAAAAATCCTTATCGGCCATATTATGAGGCTTAGTATAACTATGTCAATTAGCCACGCGACAAACCTGTCAATCCAGTTTGCCTTTCGGAGCATTGGCAAAACCTCAATGGGTGTGCCGCATTTTGGACAGTAAGATGCTCCTTCAGGAACTTCGGCTCCGCATTTTTTGCAGTATGGCATGTTTATCTTCTCTCTGTTTAAAGAGGCTTGAGTATAGATAATGTTTTCGGAGCAGAAAAGAAAGGTAAGTAAAAAGGAGAGATGCGGCCTACTTCTTTTCAAGCTGCTTGCGCAGTTCTTCGTATGTAGCCTTTATGTCCTCAACTGAGGCCTCGTCTTCCAAGGTTGAGACGTCGCCAAGCGGGACTCCTGCAACCACGGCCTTAAGAAGTCTGCGCATGATTTTGCCGCTTCGCGTCTTCGGCAACCTGTTCACAATTGCTATAGCTTCTGGCGTAGCTATCGGGCCAATCGTGTTTCTAATGTGCTTAATCAGGTCTGCGCGTAGCTCTTCGGACGGCGTATAACCACTTCTAAGGACAACAAACGCCACTGGAACCTCGCCTTTGATAGGGTCTTCCTTGCCCATCACCGCGGCTTCTGAAACTGCAGGATGTGCCACAAGCTCGCTTTCAAGCTCAATTGTGCCAATTCTGTGACCCGCCACCTTCAAAACCTCGTCAGCCCTGCCCAGCAGCCAGAAGTAGCCATCCTGATCCTTAACTGCGTAGTCGCCCGTGTAGTAAGTGTTTGGCCATCTCCCAAAATAGGTTTGCTTGAACCGTTCAGGGTCTTTCCAAAGGGTTTCAAGCATGCCTGGCCATGGCTTCCTAATCACTAGAAAGCCTCGGGTAGCCACGGGAACAGGTTGGCCTTTCTCGTCATAGATTTCTGGGTCTATGCCTGGCAATGGGTATGTGGCTGAGCCTGGCTTGAGAGGCACAAGCTCCAGTCCTGAAAGTGGAGCTATCATGAAGCCTCCTGTTTCTGTTTGCCACCAAGTGTCTATTATTGGAAGCTGGCCTTTTCCTATGACGTTGTAGTACCATTTCCATGCTTCGGGGTTTATTGCTTCGCCGACCGTGCCTAACAGCCTCAGCGTGCTCAAGTCGTGCTTGTTTACAAGGTGCTCGCCGAACTTCATAAACATTCTAATCGCAGTCGGCGTCGTGTAAAGTATTGTTATTCCATGCTTCTCAATGATGTCCCACCAGCGGTCTTGAGCCGGATAGTCTGGGGTTCCTTCAAATATGAACGAGGTTACGCCTAAAGCAAGCGGAGCATACACGTTGTAGGTGTGCCCCGTAATCCAGCCTATGTCTGCGGTGCACCACCAAATGTCTTTCTCGTTGGGGTTGAAACCCCACTTAAGTGTCCAGTAAGCCCAAACAAGATAGCCGCCTGTGCCATGCTGCACTCCTTTAGGTTTTCCCGTGGTTCCAGAAGTGTAGAGAATAAAAAGTGGCTCAGTTGCCTCCAGCGGTTCAGGCTCAACGTAGGCTGTAGGCTCAACACTTGCTATTGCTTCGTGGTACCAGTGGTCTCTTCCCTCCTTCATCATGACGTTTTGTCCAGTTCTCTTAACAACCAGCACCTTCTCAATACTCGCAGTGTTCTGCAAAGCGCGGTCTGCGGTTTCCTTCAAAGGAACAACTTTTCCACGTCTGTATGAGCCATCTGCGGTCACGAGGATTTTTGCTTGACAGTCGTTTATTCTGTCAGATAGGGCTTCAGCGCTGAATCCTGAGAAAACCACAGTATGAATCGCGCCTAAACGCGCAATTGCAAGCAACGTGATTGGCAATTCTGGAACCATGGGCAGGTAAACTGCTACGCGGTCGCCTTTTTTGAGTCCAAAGTTTTTGAAGACTTTCGCGACTTTGTTGACTTCCCGGTAAAGCTGATAATAGGAGTAGGTTCTAACTTCGCCGTTTTCACCTTCCCAAATGTAAGCAAGCTGATTCTTCTTCGAGGTCTTCACATGCCTATCTACCGCGTTGTAGCAAATGTTTAGGACGCCGCCTGAGAACCACTTGTAGAAAGGTGGGTTTGAGTCGTCCAGCACTTTGTCCCAAGTTTTGAACCAGTCAATTGCCTTAGCTTTTTCTGCCCAAAACTTTTCCGGGTCTTCTATAGACCTTTTCCACTCTTCTTGAAGAATTTTTCGCGGGTACCATTTTTCGTTAAACGGCAAACTTGCTTCCGACATGCCTTTAACCTTCTGCGAAGTTTGTGCAAAACCCTATTTTCAAAAATATAAACTTTGTTAAGAAAAAATAAAAAGGTTGAAGGAAAACTTTTAGCTCACTGGGCATATTGGCAGCAAAGTTTTGCCATGTTTCTCGTTCAACACTTCAGCCATCGCCAAGTAAACCGCGCTCAGGCCGCAGATTATCCCTTCGACACCTATAATTTGCTGGAAGAGCTCCAGAGATTCTGTTGGAGTTGCCGGATAGTAGGCCCGTATCGCGTAAAGAGTGGTCAAAAGGAAGAACAGTATTGCAAGGCTCATGAACACGAACTGGAGTGCTCTGTTGGTTTTGAGTGTGCCGAAGAACATGAGAAGCGTGAAGAGTCCCCACATGAAAAAGTAAGCCATTAAGGCCTCGTTGAACGCTGGATCCGTAGGTAGCATATAATAGTATGTTCGGGTGAAAGTGTTGTTGGGCAACAGGTTTAGAATGACGTACGACCACCAGAACAAGCCGTAGGACGTGAACGCTACTGTGCCGAACGTGTTGCCCTTCTTGAACTCCATTATACCCGCAATGACTTGTGCTAGTCCGCCGTAGGCTAAGCCCATTCCCAGAATCATGCCGCCAACTGGCCCAAGCCGAAGGTTATGAGCAAAGTTTAGAAGCACAGTTGTCATGCCAAAGCCAAGTAGCCCCAGAGGAGCTGGATTTGCCGTTTTTTCACTCATTCCTTTTCATCCCTTTTCCAAGTCGGTTGAGAAGGCTCTCTCTTTATTCTTTTTGATTTAAATCTTTCTAAGCAGTTCTGCTACTACTTGTGTCGTCTGCTTGTAACATACTTGCCTATCTCTATTGCGGCAAAGGTTATAGCTGCAAACAGTATTGCGAAGGCCCAGTCAAGCGGTTCTGGAGCAGTTACGTCGAATAACTTGTTGAGTCCAGGCGTGTAAAGCACGAGAAGTTGCAAGCCAAGCGAGGAGAGTATGGCGTACCAGAGGTATTTGTTTTTGAACACGCCTACTTTGAACACGGGATACTTAAGTGAGCGTGCAGAGACCGCATTCACAAGCTCCATCAAAATCATCGCCGTCAGCAGCTGCGTGCGAGCTTCGGTCAACTGTGCTACTCCTTCCCAAGGCTTGTAGTAGAAGTAGCCAAACAGAAGCATAGCAGTCATCATCAAAGGCACGGCTGACAGGTATACTTTGACTTCGCGGGTGAAAACGCTTTCATTCGGGTCTCTGGGCTTCCTTTCCATGATGTCCGGGTCGGCAGGATCTATTCCAAGAGCCATTGCGGGCAAGCCGTCAGTAACAAGGTTGATCCACAGAAGTTGCGAAGCAGTCAAGGCAATTGTAGCGTCGCTAATTGATGCGGGGTCGGCGCCAGGTGAAAACATTTTCGCGAGGAAGGGCACTGTAGTCACAGTGATGAACATTACCAAGATTTCCATTATGTTGCAACGAAGCAGATAGGTCAAGTATTTCTTTATGTTGTCGTATATTTCGCGGCCTTCTCTTGCGGCTTTAACTATAGAAGCAAAATTGTCGTCTGTCAACACCATGGATGAGGCTTCTTTGGTAACTTCTGTTCCAGTTATTCCCATTGAAATTCCAATGTCAGCCATCTTCAGCGCAGGAGCGTCATTTACTCCGTCTCCTGTCATGGCGACAACATGTCCTTTTGCTTTCCACGCCTTAACAATTCGCATCTTGTGTTCAGGCGAAACTCTGGCGTAAATCACAATTCTCTCAACCATCTCCACAAGCTGCTCATCGCTAATATTCTCAAGCTCTTGGCCCGTTAGCACCGCCTTTTCTTCTTCGTCGTTTTCGCCTATCAAGTTAAGCTCCTTTGCTACTGCTACTGCTGTCAGTTTGTGGTCTCCAGTAACCATAACCACGCGTATGCCAGCTTTTTTGCACGTGTATATTGCGTCTTTGACTTCTTCGCGTGGCGGGTCAATCATACCCATGAGGCCTAGGAAGACAAAATCTTTCTCTATTTTTTCATCAAAAGTTTCAGTGGTTTCAGGCAGTTCTCGAGTGGCAAATCCGAGGTTTCTTAGGGCTTGCCTGGCCATGGCCTCGTTTGTTTTTAGGATTTTTGTTCGGTCTTCTTCGCTTAAGCTTCTTATCTTGCCGTTAATGAGGATTCGTGTGCATTTTTCCAGCAGGATTTCAGGTGCACCTTTCATGTAAGCAACTTTCTTTTTGCCTGAAACAAGGTGTATGGTGGTCATGCGTTTAGTTTCTGAGGTAAACGGGATTTCGCCAATGCGCGGCTGTTGCTGTTCTAGTTCTTCCTTCCATAGCCCTGCTTTTGCCGCAGTAACCACTAACGCTCCCTCGGTCGGGTCTCCTTTTACAATCCATCTTTCAGTGGCAGGGTCTTTTTCCAATTTTGAGTCGTTGCACAATGTGGCGGCAATTAGCAATTCCCGCATTTCCTTGGTGTTCGGGTCTATTTTCTGGTTTTCGTAAAGAAATTCTCCCTTTGGCTCGTAGCCTATTCCTGAAACCTTGATGAGTTGGTCGTTCACGTAGATTCTTTGTACAGTCATCTCGCCTTTCGTCATAGTTCCCGTT
>JAWAPV010000075.1:0-6336 GCA_038894255.1 Bathyarchaeia archaeon | reverse complement strand
TCAAATCCTCGGGTTTTAAGCCATTCTGCTGTTCTGTCCATAATGACTAACGGTGTTTTCGAGAGGCTCTGTATAGACTCGGCTCCAACTAGAAACATGGTATTTCTTAGTTCCTCGAGTATTTGTGCGAGCATAGTCTTTGTCTCTTTCACGCCTTTAACAGCCGCTTGCAAAATAGGCTGCGACATACTTGCAAGGCTTGCTCCCAAAACCACTGCTTTAGCAACTTCTATGCCGTTTCTTATTCCGCCAGAAGCAATAACTGGAACGTTAACTGTTTGAGAAACCTCCACTATGCTTACAGCCGTCGGTATGCCCCAGTCCCAGAAGATGTCCCCCAGTCTTCGTTGAAAGACGTTTTTGGTGCCGCGAGCGCGGTAGTATTCGACTGCTGCAAAACTCGTGCCACCGGCACCGCCTACGTCAATGCCCATAACACCCGCTTCATGTAGCTTTTTTGCGTCTTCAGCCGAGATTCCAGCACCCGTTTCCTTCACTATCAGAGGCTTATCAAGTTCTTCTACAATTTCCCTAATTTTTTCTAGCACCCCAACAAAGTTTGTCTGCCCTTCAGGCTGAATCGCCTCTTGCAACGGATTCAAATGTACCGCAAGGGCATTAGCATCAATCATTTCTATGGATTTCTTAACTTCTTTAAGACCATAGCCGTTGGCAAGCTGTATTCCACCTATGTTTGCAATTAAAAAGGCGGTAGGAGCCTTTTTTCTTACTATCGCAAAAGTCTTCTCTAACCTTTTATCCTCTATAGCTGCTCGCTGGCTTCCCACGCCCATTCCCAAGCCCAAGTCCTGAACAGCTTCAGCTATCACAGAGTTAATTTTTGTTGCTTCTGGGGTTCCACCTGTAATCGCGCCTACTATCAAAGGTGCTGAAAACTTGTGCCTAAAAACCGTGGTGGATAGGTTTATTTTTTTCTTGTCAATTTCTGGCAAAGCCCTGTGAACAAAATGTACGTCTTCCAAGCCTGTTGTTTTTGCTCTAGCTTGCACGTTTTCATTCAAAGATATCCGTATATGTTCTTTTTTTCTTTTTCTTGTTTCCTCAGCCACGTTCTATTCCTTCTCGATTACTGTTCCTTCAAACTTTCCTTTCAAGGCTTTGTAAACGCACTGCGGTTTTGTCGCGTTTATGATGGCAACTGGCACGCCTTGTTCTAATGCTGGAACAAGTTCCTCTATTTTTCCCAACATGCCGCCTGTAACATCAGGCGACACGGGTTTGGCTATTTTTTCTTTTATTTTCTTTAATTCTTTCAAGGTTAAACGCGTAAACAGTTTTGCGGTTTTTTCAGTTTTTGGGTCTACATCGAACAACCCGTCAACGTCCACCCCTATTATTATCTGTTCAGCATCGAAACGTGTTGCCAACGCTGAAACCAGCTGGTCTCCAGAGAGTATTGCGAAGCCCTGCTTGGTGTCCATCACCGCGTCTCCGTAAAGAACAGGGATAAACCCCATTTCCAGCATCATTTTCAGCGGTTCATCTTCAAATTTTTTGATTCTGCCGTTTTCTGTCGTTATGCACGATGAAGGCGTAATGCTGACTGCGGGGATGCCGTGTACAACTAAAGAATCCATGAAAAGGCCGTTCAGCACTGTCATGTAATGGTGAGTCTCTGCAAAACCAATTATCTGCTCTGTTTTTTTGAAACCTTCCCCTATAGCATTTCGCTGGGCTGAAGGATGCCCAAAGCTTCCGCCGCCGTGAACAATCACAAGTTTTTCCTTGTTTGCTTTAAGTATTTCTTCTGCCAGCCGATCCATAATTTGCGTTCGAGCCTTAAGCTCCTCACTCTTATCGGTAATAACCGAACCTCCGATTTTCAAAACAGTAGCCTTAGACCTGCTCAACTTTTACCCCCTCATCCGTTTTTCGAGCCACAAAAGTTCTGCCCCCCGCTCGTTGAATAGCTTCTGCAACTTGGTCAAGTTTTTCCTCTTTTGACAATGCTATCATGCATCCGCCGCCACCTGCACCTGTTAGCTTGGCGCCTGCAGCTCCAGCTCTGCGAGCAGCATTTAACAGATGCTCTAGCGACTCATCAGAGACGCCCATTCCGTAAAGCAAAGCATGGTTTATGTTCATCAAATCTCCTAAAGCTTGCATATCTTTTTCCTTAAGCGCGTCCATAGCTCTCAGAACAATCTCGCGCGCAACACGCATCATAGGCTCAGCCACGCGTGGATATTTCTCCACAAGACTTCGCATCTTCTCAACCTGCACACGCGTAGATCTCTCAACTCCCGTGTCTCCGATTACCAGCGGAATATCCATTTTTATGTCTAAAGGCTTAAAACCCGTATCCATCTGGAAAAAAAGCGCTCCGCCAAACGTTGAAATAGCCGGGTCTATCCCTGAAGGCGTTCCATGAACCACTTTTTCAGCTTCAAAAGCTATGCGGAAAATTTCCTCTTTTGTCAAGTTTACATTAAGTAATGAGGCCGTGGCAGCCGTAACCGCTGTTACTACTGCCGCTGAAGATCCCAACCCAGCTCCGACAGGAACTGTGGAGTTTATGTTGATGTCCAAGCCGACGTTTTGGCCGTGTTTTTCCTGCACTTTATTGACGGCGTACCTTAATGGTTCAAACTTTGCTTTCGCCTCTCTCGCGTCTCCCTGTTCGGCCGTAAATGTACCTTCTTTAAAGTATCCTGCAAGATTTAGGTTTGCAGAATGTAGGTGAAGTTTGTTGTCATCTCTTTTCTCTACCCTTGCGTAAGCTTTCCTGTCTATGGCTAGAACTATTGCAGGTTCGCCGTAGACGACGAAGTGTTCTCCGAAAAGTATGATTTTCGCGGGTGCTGAGGCAACAACCCCCATTGTATACCCCTATTTCGTGAAGCAAACAGCGGCATACCCAACCACACTTGAGTAGTCGCCAATAACATCTCCACTGGTCTTGTAGCATAATAATTTTGCTTTTTTCCCGCCCATAACCCTTGCAGCCGCAATGGCCGCGGCAATGGGGCCTGCTCCGCAAGCACTCACGTTGTGCTTTTCAACAAGCGAAAGAAAAACTTCTTCGTCCATCGCTTCTACAGCCTCGAGGACTAGTTTATCTTTTTGTGTCGCTTTCTGCTGAGGCTCATAGTGAGACATGTCTGAAGAAGCAACAACAACAGCATTCTTGTCTACAAGAATTTTACCAACAGCTTGTCCGACTTCCCGTGCCGAAGCCAAATCCTGCATCAGGAAGCATATTGGCACTATCTTGAACTGTGAACCATAAAGGTACTGCAAGAATGGGAGTTGAACCTCAATCGAGTGTTCGTATCTGTGCGCTGACTCGTCAATATCAATTATTTTAGATTCTTTCGCAATTACGTTTGCAGTTTCGCTGTCTACCGCCACGTCGCCCAGCGGGGTTCGCCAAACCCCTTCATTCATAACCGCTAAAGCGCTACCATAACCTGTATGGTTTGGGCCTAAAATAACCACCAAATCAGGTGTTCCATCTGAAGCAAGTTCGTAGTAGGCGTGAGCCGCTACTGGCCCTGAAAACATGTATCCAGCATGCGGGCAAACTAGCCCGACAGTATTTTCAAGCTTTGCTTGGTTTTTCTTTGGCAGCCTTTTGGGGCCAAGTTCACTCAAAAAGCAATCTTCAATCTGTTTTTTAAGCTGCTGTGGCGAGGCTTCGTAGAAGGCTCCGGCTTGTGTTGGAAGCCGAACCTTCGCCATAAAATTACATTTCCTCCTCTTCCCTTGCAATTTTGGCCTCGAAGTCGTCAATAGTCAGAGGGAGGTCTTTGTCGGCCGGAAGCTCGCCTCTTTCCCGAAGCACTTGCCTTGCAAGAAGCCAGTAAATAACGGCTAAGGCTCGTCTACCCTTATTGTTCGTGGGTATAACTAAGTCGACACCGGAAAACTCGTTGTCGGTGCTGCATAATGCTATGACCGGTATTCCAACTGCCGCAGCTTCCCTAACAGCTTGTGCGTCTGCTCTTGGGTCAGAGACTATTAGCACTTCTGGCTCGATGCGGTTTGGATAAAGTGGGTTTGACAAAAGCCCCGGGATAAATCTGCCAATTATGGGTGTGGCTTTGGTTACCTCGCAAAACTTTCTAACGGGCTCTTGCGCGTAGAGCCTGGCAGCAGCCGCTGCCACTTTCGGCGGGTCGAAACGCGCCAGAAATTTAGCCGCTGCTCTTATTCGGTCATCTGTTTTTTTCACGTCTAGAACAAATAAGCCGTCGGGCCTAACGCGGTAGATGAACTGTTCCATGTCTCCAGTTTTCATTCGGGTTCCAATGTGTATGCCCGCTGAAAGCATGGTGTCTGTGGGCATAAGCAACTGTTCTTCTGAAGATGCGGTGGTCGCTGACTCGTTTTCTTCATCTACCTTATTTTCCTCTTCTGGTATTTCTTCCTGTATTTTGGTTTTTTCATCTTCCGACATACTATTCTCACTCCTGTAACAACTTAAGAGGGGTCATACGAGCTCTTTCTCCTAGGAACTCTTCGATTCTTATTAACTCGTTTATTTTCGCGATTCGTGTCCCTTCAACGATCCCGGTCTTTATAAGTGGGCACTTGAAGGCGACTGCCAAGTGTGCAATGTGCCAATCGCACGTGTCGCCTGAACGATGCGAAATGACTGGTATGTATCCGCATCTTTTCGCCAGGTCCACTGTTTCCAAAGCATCTGTGAGTGTACCCACTTGATTCACTTTTATTATGATTGTGTTTGCTGCTTTAGTTTTTATGCCACGACCGAGTCTTTCGCTGTTTGTGGTGAAAAGGTCATCTCCACAAATCATGCAGTTTGTGGCTTTCTTGGTAAGTTCTGCAAAGCTTTCAAAGTCCTCTTCGTGGAACGGGTCTTCTACGTAGGCAAGGTGATACTTTTTGATAAGGTTCAAAATAAAGTCGAGTTGTTCGCCTGCGTTTCTTTTCTTTCGTTCTCTTTCATAAACGTAGGCTTTTCCTTTGCCGTTCCAGAGAGAGGAAGCAGCGATGTCAACTCCTAGGCGGCATTCAATTCCTAGCTCTTCACCGACTTCTTCGCACGCTTTTGCCATAATTTCCATGGCTTCTACATCTGACACGTTTGCGACCCATGCGCCTTCGTCGCTTTTGCCTGCACCGAACAACTTGTCCTTTTTCTTTAAAGTTTCTCCAGCTATGCTGTGAACTTTGATGTTTGCTGAGGCAGCTTCCGTGAAAGTTTCGGCTCCATAAGGAATTACAAGAAACTCTTGGATGTCTGGAGACTTTCCATGTGCGTGTTGTCCGCCGCTTATCGTGTTTCCCAACGGATAAGGCAACTCGCAAGCCACTTGTCCTCCGAGGTATTGAAAGAGAAGTGCACTGTTGGAGGTCGCGGCGGCCTCCGCGTTAGCAAGCGATATGGCGAAGGCAGTATTCCCGCCAATTACTCTGAAGTCTTTCGACCCATCAATTTCATGTAAAGTTTCATCTACTTCTTCTTGGTAGGCCGCGTTCAAACCAATAAGTTCCGGCGCAACAACTTCGTTCACTTTTTTCAAGGCTTGATCTATTCCGCCGCTTGGGTAAGAAGTGACTTCGGTTTTTCCGCGGCTCTTTCCTGCGGGTGCGGAGACCCTTCCAAAACCGGTGGCGGTTATGACATCAACTTCTATTGTTTCTTCGCCGCGGTTGTTGAAAACTTTTCTTGCAACTAAATCCTCAATAATTGTTGACATGTTTCTCTTCCTTTCACTAAACTCCTAGTAGTAGTTTCTCGCCTCTTTACGCTGTTCTGCTTCCTCGTAAAAACGCAGAACTTCATCAACTATTTCAACGTGCGAAAGCAGCATTCGCCTACAACAGTATCTTTTGATTCCCAAGCTATCCAAAACTTCGCCTGCGTTTTCACCCGCTTTAACTCTTCGGGTGAACTCTTCCCATTTGTCGCCGACTAGTTTGCCGCAAGTAAAACATCTTATTGGGATGATCATCAGTCTCAACCTCTCTTATCTGTAACTTTTCTGTTCTTTTGCCCGCGCTCCTGGACCACCAAACTTCTTCGGTTCTTTTCTTCTTGAGTCTCCCGCGATCATTGTTCGGTCATATTCAGCAAAAACCGACCGTAAGTGCTGGCTTTTAGTCCATTTAAGCAAAGCGTTAGCAATAGCCATTCGTGCTGCTTCTGCTTGGCCCATGTAACCTCCCCCAATGACTTTTATATCCATGTCAAGTTGTTTCCACACGTTTTCTCCTGCTTGTAGTAAAGGTTCCTTGATTTTTTCTCTTGCAATCTCAGGCTCGTATATGTCAAGAGGAGTCCTTCTTATGCGAATGTTCCCCGTTCCAGCCTTGACTATGGCTCGCGCCGTGGCGGTTTTTCTTCTT
>JAWAPV010000074.1:0-6638 GCA_038894255.1 Bathyarchaeia archaeon | reverse complement strand
AGTGGTGCCCAGCTGGGGCAATGCACGACTGCCGATTTTGGCTCGAAGTAGTTTCGAAGCACTTGCACACGCAACATCCGCCTTTGCTATGTGCTTCACGTCTTTGTCGCGAATGCACGTGTTGCAGACAGAGAAGATTAGAAGGTCCTCGTTAGTGGCTTTTTCGTGTTGCCTAATTCTGCTTATCGCGTTTGCTTGAAAGCCCGCAACGCTTACTGCTATCTTTTTGAAGCCTTTTTCACAAGCGGTTTTAACTCCTTCGATCTGGTCGATTTTTGCCGTGCGCTTGTCTAGGATTATTCCGCTTTCTGCTTCAATGCGCTTAATGATTCTGGGTATGGGTGTAGTTTTGATTATGCCCGTTAGCCTAGCGCCTATCGCTTGAACAAGCCGACCGTTATCAGTGATTACGGTTCCTGCTCCTTCGCAGACGACAACTGCGCAGTCAATCAAGCCTTTCTCAAGCCAGACGCTCATCATTTCTGAGGCTCCATAGGCTACAATTGGCTCAGTGTTGAATTTGCGGTTTGGGCAGCAAAAGCCGTGCTCAGAAATCTTTTTCTGAACGCTTTTGCGCACAGTTTCGGCATTAACCTGCTTTGTTCCATATAGAGACTCGTGCAAGGGGCAGTATGTTACGAGAGGCGAAGTTAGAACATGAATGCCTTTTTCTGAAATTTTTACTTTTGAGCCGCAGCAGTAAATTTCGTGGCTGCCTTGCGGACATCTGCAGTTGCGCGCTAGCCTAGGCATGGCTTTCCTCTCTTTTTACTGTTTGTTAGATGGCTGGGAAGTCTTATTTAAAGTTCTGAAGCATAGCCTATTCTGAATCAGAAACGGAAATCATTAGAGGCTCTCATGCACACCGATTCATAAGGCATATGTGTCCGCCCGTGGTTTTCAGTTGCTTGCGGTTCAACATGAAAAACAAAGTCAAAGTCGACGATATCGCTGATGTCCCGTGCTTTAAGTGCCTATTCTGGGACAACCTCAAACAAAGCCACTTATACTGCAACCCAAACAGCTGTGAAAAGCTGGAAAAATGGCTCTTCGAGTTGGCAGGAGAAAAACGCGGCACGGAAAAAGTTAAAATTGCCGTGGCTTCGTTTGCGTCTGCTGAAGGAAAAGAACAATAGCAATCTTGACCGAAATGCCAAGTTTCGACAGCTAAAACGCTAAAAAAGAAAAGAGAGAGGCCGCCTTGCTACTCCTTGTTGGTCATCTCGTTTATCTGCTGCTCCATTGTGTGCCCGCGGCAGTAAATCTGCGCTTTCTTGACGCCTGGCACCTTCAGCGCCGCGTTCTTAATGTCCATGGCAAGCTTGAACGCGATGGGGCAGAAGGGGCTTGAGGGAACAAACTCCACTTTTACCACGCCCGCAGCTTCTTCTTTCACTTTTGTTATCATCTGCATCTCGGCAAAAGTCATGCCCGTTTCGGGGTCGATTACTCGGCCAACGGCTTCACGAACATTTTTTTCAAGGATGCTTTCACTCAAGGTTTATTGCACCTTTACAGGAAAGTGTGCGCAAAAGCATCATATAAGCACATAGGTGACTCCTACAAAAGTAGCAAGGAAAAAAGAAAGAGCATAGTTAGCCTAATGGGGCATGGTGCTTTCTCTGCGTTTGCGCTTTTTCAGAGTCATGACAGACAGCGACGCAATAACCAGCAAAGAGACGAGTGCAATAGGCGGAAATTCGGGCACTGCGTGATAGGGGTTGTATGGGTCTCTGCCCTCCTCGACCACGCTGTTCCAAGCATAATCGTAAGCAATTATTGTGAAGTTCACCCATGTACAGTTAAGTTGTCCAGGTATCACAACGTAATATGCGACTGAAAGCGAGTTTTGATAGTTGGTCATGTTAAGCGTCATAGGAACGTCGATCCACACTGAGCTGTTGTGAAGGCTGTACTGCAGAGTGGCGTTTTTTACTCCGTTATAGTCGTCAGTTATGTTCACATAAACGAGAACGTCAGTATTCTCTGGAACCTCGTAGGGGTTTTCGGGGTCAAAGGGTTCACGCGCCATGCTAACTATCGTAGGCGGTGTCGTGTCGTTTTCCGCCATCGGGAAACCTACCTGTGGGCCCGTGTAGACAGCCGTGTCATAAGTCACCGCGAAATCAGCATATTCAACCACTATGCGGGTAATGTCGGGATTGGGTTTGCCTTGAGGAGGCTGCACATCAAATTGTATGGCCGCGTCAGCGTACTCGATTATTATCCGAGAGATGGATGGGGATGGTAAACCATCTGGGCTGTAAACGTCAATGGTAGTGGTGTAGTTTGCGTATTCAACAACTATTCTTGCGATATCTGCTGTAGGCATGCCTTGCGGAGACTGAAACAAAAACGTGTCTTTGTAGTCAGCGCCATCCACTATTATTTCATCTTGCGCATAGACAGCATTAAACAATGCTGCTAGAGAAACAACAATAATCGTCAATAGCAAAATCGCGCCTAGGTAAGCAGGTAAACCTTTGTTCAAGCTTGCTCACTTCCGCTTGCAGATTAACAGCTGTAGAGTAGTATGAGGCAGACGTAAGCAGAGTTATAACTATAATACTGCTGGATACTTATTGTATGGAAAACGTCAGGGCTTAGGATGGCTTCAGTTATTTCAGGTCCTCCGTAACGTCTGCCTCCACCCTTGCTAATCTGAGTTGCATCAATCTTGAACGTATAGGAGTCCGACGTAGTTGTGGTAGAGTAGCAAGACCATGAACGTTCATATACTGTGCAAGTGCCGGGTATTTTGATGTTGAATGTGGTCGTTTGACCCCCTCCTGCTGCTTTGATCGCAAATAGAAGTTTTGTTGCCGCGGGATATTGAAAGTGATAGTACTTAGCATTTGCCATGTTGACACTAAAGGGTGTGCCAATATACAAAAGCGCATCGTACAAGAGATTGCTAGTTATTGGATCACTTATTGGGTCTCGATCGCTCCAATCTATTATTTTGCCCAGCCAGCCTGTTGTGCTTGGATTTGCAGGATTTATCTTGAGATAATACACCACTATCCAACCGTCTTTATGGACAAAACAGTGTGGATAATCATCGCTGCTCCAGCCTCCAGGATCAAGTACACCGATAATATAATCTGCCGTCTCGTTTTCAACCCATTTCATGCGACCTTTTGCTGTGTTCAAGTTTAACGGTCCTGTTGTGTTGACGTAGTATGCTATTCCTGCTTCTTGGTCAAGATAGGTTGCAGCCGCATCTGTCAGAAATGGCGGTTTTGTTAAGGTGATTTCGCTTGTGCTTTCTGCTAGAGCGCTGTTTTTGACAGTGCTCTGTATGTAAATATATAGTGCGGATATAGATAAGACCAAAGCGATGAAGAGCGAACCTATTTTAATCCATTTTGATTTCATTAACGGTTTCTCCTTTTTTGCAAATCGATTGTTTAGTAAAGATGTATATTAGTTTTTCCAATAAAATGCCTCAGCATAGGAACATCCAATAATTAAGCTTAAAAAAGTAACTAAAAGGGCATTTAAAAATGCTTTATTGTTTCTTTTTTTGGTGCATTCTCCAGCTTAGCGCCATCGTGCGGGGATGCGAAGCCTTAACCTCGTCCAAACGCGGAACAGCAGTGTTATACGGAGCTTTCCGCACGGTCTCTGGACTTGCGTACGCTTCTTCGCAGATTTTGCGCATAATTTCAGCAAACCTGTCAAGTTCTTCCTTCTCGCAAGCCTCAGTAGGCTCAATCATCAAAGCCTCTTCCACTATCAGCGGAAAATAAACTGTGGGCGCGTGAACCCCATAGTCCAAGAGCCTCTTTGCAATGTTCAAAGCTGAAACGCCCGTGTCCTTCAACAGTAATTTGGCGCTGAAAACGCATTCGTGCTTCCGAAGACTCTTGCCGTCATACGGAAGCTCCAAACCTTTAACGCTTTTAAGCTTATGCAGAAGGTAGTTTGCGTTTAAAACCGAAACTTCAGCCGCCTCTTCCAAACCCTCACGGCCCATGCTCAAAATGTACGCGTAAGCCCGCAGCAGCACGGCAACGTTTCCATAGAAACTCCGTATTCTTCCAACACTCTTAGGCCTATCATAATCAAAGAAATAGCGCTTCCCGTCGTAAGCCACGCGCGGAACAGGCAAAAACTCAGCAAGCTTCTCTGAAACGCCGACAGGGCCTGCGCCGGGTCCGCCGCCGCCGTGCGGTGTGCCAAACGTCTTATGTATGTTGATGTGAACTATGTCGAAACCCATGTCGCCTGGTCTGACCTTGCAAAGCAAGGGGTTCAGGTTGGCGCCGTCATAATAAAGCAGTCCGCCAGCATCATGCACTATCCGCGCTATTTCATCAATATTCTTCTCAAAAATGCCCAGTGTGTTAGGGTTCGTCAACATCAAACCCGCCGTGCGCTCGGACACCGCGGCTTTCAAGGCGCCAAGGCTAACGCAGCCGTCATCGTCCGACGGCACGACAACTACGTTGAAGCCTGCCATCGCGGCGCTTGCAGGGTTCGTGCCGTGAGCCGAGTCTGGAATGATAACCTCAACCCGCTTCTCGGCATTTCCTTTCGACTGATGATACGCGCGCATCAACAGCGTACCCAAAAACTCGCCATGCGCGCCAGCAGAGGGATGAAGGCAAACCTCGGCCATTCCTGTAATTTCAGCAAGCCACCTTTCAAGCTTGTAGAGAATCTCCAAAATGCCCTGCACAGTGCTTTCATCCTGATACGGATTAAGCATTTCAAGCCTTGGCAGAGCCGCAAGCTGGTCGTTGATTTTCGGGTTGTACTTCATGGTGCAGCTTCCAAGCGGGTAAAACCCTGAGTCAACGCCGAAATTCATCTCCGACAAGCGGATAAAGTGCCTGCAGACTTGGTTTTCAGAAAGAGCGGGCAAAGCGGGCGGCGTCTTGCGCCGCATTTTTTCAGGCAAAAACTTCGGGGCGTTGCCAACCTGAGCGATTTCCTTTTCGACCCTTGGCAAAACGTGACCTCGCCTGCTAGACGCGTCGTATTCAAAGATTGTTTTTTCGTTCCAATTTGCCTGCGCAAACATTTCAGCTCACCTTTCCTTCACCACTTTGCTCAGCTCGTCCGCCAGCTTGTCGATGTCCTCTTTTGAGTGAAGCTCAGTGACACAGTAAAGCGCTGTTTCTTTCAGCTCAGGAAACTCTTTGGAAACATCTTTGCCGCCGTGAACCCCGTGGCGCAGAAGCCTCTTGTTCACCTCTTCAACAGACACTTTAGCTGCGTCAAAGTTTACGGTGAACTCCTTAAAGTGCGCGGCTTCGAAAACAGGCGTTTTCACGCCGTCTATTTCCGCCAGCTTCTGCATGGCATAATTCGCCTTCAACAAAATTGTCTCGCCGAGCTCACGCAAGCCCTCAGCGCCGAGAAGCGCTAGGTAAACGGCTGAAGCCACGGCGCAGAGCGCCTCGTTCGAGCAAATGTTCGACGTTGCCTTCTCACGTCTAATGTGCTGTTCCCTGGTTTGCAGAGCCATGCAGAAACCCTTTCTGCTTCCGTCAAGTGTTGAGGTTAAACCTATCACGCGCCCAGGCAGCTGCCGAACCAAGCTCATCTCGTCACGGCAAGCCATAATCCCCAGCAACGGTCCGCCAAAATTCATCGGGTTGCCAAGCGGCTGAGCCTCGCCAATCACGATGTCTGCGCCGTAATCTCCTGGCGGCCTCAAGACGCCCAGAGAGGTTGGGTCAACGCCCACGACAAATAAGCTTCCTTGGTCGTGGGCAAGCTTGGCTATTTCTTCAACCTGCGTCTCAATGAAGCCCAAGTAGGACGGGTTTTCCACGTAGACGGCTGCGGTTTTGTCGGAAATTTGCGCTTTCAAATCCGCGAGGTTGATCTGCCCGTTTTGGCGGCTGTAGTTAACGGTTTTTATCTTGATGCCTGCCGGCTCGGCATACACTTTTAGAGTTGCAAGTCTTTCAGGGTGAATCAGCTTCGGGACTAGAAATTCGCTTCGACTTTTTACGCGCGCAGCCATGCGTGCAGCTTCGCCCAAGGCTGAAGCCCAGTCGTACATTGAGCAGTTGGCAACATCCATGTCCGTTAGCTCGCATATCATGCTCTGATACTCAAAAAGCGTCTGAAGCATACCCTGTGATATTTCTGGCTGGTAAGGAGTGTAAGAGGTGAGAAACTCGCCCCGGGAGACGACCGTGTCGACGAGGACGGGGCGGTAATGGTAGTAGGCGCCGGCGCCCAAAAAACACTGGTTGTGCCCGAGGTCCTTGTTACGTTCGCTCATCTGCTGCAGCTCGCGCAGAATCTCCATCTCGGACATAGGCGCGGGCAGCTTCAACGTTGGGTAGCGGACTTGTTCCGGCACTACGGCGAACAGCTCGTCCATGGACTTGACGCCGATGGTCTGGAGCATGGCCTGCCGGTCCGCTTCGCTGTGGGGAACGTAAGTCATGGGCTAGTGACCTCCTTTCGCTAGCTCCTCAGCGACGAAGGCTTCATACGCTTTGGCATCCATTAAGTCGTTGAGTTCCGCCGGGTCATCCATCTCGATTTCCACAAACCAGCCGGCACCATACGGGTCTTCGTTCACCAACTGGGGGCTGCTTTCCAGGTCTTTGTTGATGTCCGTGATTGTCCCGCCCACCGGCATATAACAGTCAGAAGTGGCTTTGACGGAC
>JAWAPV010000073.1:0-6677 GCA_038894255.1 Bathyarchaeia archaeon | reverse complement strand
TGGAGGACGCTTTTGGCGCGGCGGAGGCTGTGGCGGGCGGGAACTTTTTGATTTTTGCGCGTGATCAGCTTTCAGGGTTGAAGGCTGCTGAAGAGGCGGTTAGCGCCATTCAGAAAGGCGTTAGCGAGGTCATAATGCCTTTTCCTGCTGGAGTTTGCCGTTCAGGTTCGAAGGCTGGGTCGTTGAAGTATAAGCTTAAGGCTTCGACGAATCATCCGTTTTGTCCAGGTTTGAGGGGCGTGGTGCCTGATTCGCAGGTGCCTGAGGGCGTGAGTTGTGTTTATGAGGTTGTTGTTAACGGTTTGACTTTAGATGCAGTTAAGAGGGCTATGGGTTTTGGTGTTAAGGCGGCTGCGAACGTGGCGGGTGTGGTTCGGATTTCGGCGGGGAACTATGGTGGGCGGCTGGGTCCGTATAAGGCGTTTTTGAAGGAAGCCATTGGCTTGTCTTGACGGGCTGCTGCGTTTTCTGGTTGGCGACGGTTTTTCTTTGTGGTTTTGGAAAACTCTTATTTGGTTCACTGCAATGTAGGTTTGAGTCTGTAACCGTTAAGTGATGCAGTTGGAAAAGCCTAAGAAAAGCTCGTTGGAACTGTTCCGCTTGAAACGAACACTCGCGGCTCTGGCAAGCAAGGAAGGGCGTGGAACTGAGCTTATCTCAGTTTACATTCCGCCTGGAAAGCAGATTAGCGATGTTGTGAACATGCTTAGGGACGAGTATGGAACGGCTTCAAATATCAAGTCTACAACGACCAGAAAGAATGTTATGGATGCTATTGTGAAGGTGCAGCAGAGGCTGAAACTTTTTAAGGAGCCGCCGGAAAACGGGCTTGTGATTTTTTGCGGGGCGATTCCGCAGAACGGGCCTGGGAGCGAGCGGATTGAGACTTATGTTATTCATCCGCCAGAGCCGATTCACGTTTACCTCTATCGTTGTGATTCGAGGTTTCACACTGAGCATTTGCAGGAGATGCTACGGGAGAAGGAGACTTACGGGATTCTTTTAATCGACGCTTCTGACGCTACGCTTGCCACGTTGCAGGGTAAGAAGCTCGATATTGTGAGGGAGCTTTCGTCAGGCGTTCCTGGGAAGACGCGCGCGGGTGGACAGTCTGCTAGGCGCTTTGAGCGGCTTAGGGACATGCGGCTGCAGGAGTACTTTACGCGTGTGGGTCATCATGCTAACGAGACTTTTTTGCCGATTGAGAATTTGAAGGGTTTAATTTTGGCTGGGCCTGGTCCGACGAAATATGATTTTGAGAAGGGGGATTATTTGAATTACATGTTGAAGGAGAAGGTGATTGGCGTTATTGACACTTCGTATGTTGGGGAACAAGGCGTTAAGGAGGTTGTGGAGAAGGCTCCTGAGATTATGCGTAAGGTGCGTTATGTGGAGGAGAAGCGGATTATGCAGCAGTTTCTTTAC
This sequence comes from Bathyarchaeia archaeon, assembly GCA_038894255.1. Classification (GTDB taxonomy): domain Archaea; phylum Thermoproteota; class Bathyarchaeia; order Bathyarchaeales; family Bathycorpusculaceae; genus JAWAPV01. The sequence continues at coordinate 5,252 of JAWAPV010000073.1, read as the reverse complement.
GAGGTGGGGCATGACACGGGTTTGGTTACTTACGGCGAGGAGGAGGTGCGTAAGGCTTTGGAGTCCGGGGTGGTTCGGGTTTTGCTTCTTTCAGATGCTTTGGAGCTTTCGCGGGTTACGGTTAAGTGTAGCGCGTGTGGTTTTCAGGAGCAGCAGACTGTGCGGAACCAGATGCTTTTGAGTTTTGGGCAGGCTCTTTCGGGTAAGCCTTGCCCGAAGTGTAATGCTCCAGCGTTAAGCGTTAGCGAGACGGTGGATATTGTGGATGACCTTGCGCAGCTGGCTGAGTACACGAATGCTGAGGTTGAAGTGATTTCGACCGAGAGCGAAGAGGGGCAGATGCTGAAGAACTCTTTTGGCGGGATAGCTGCGTTGCTGAGGTTTAAAGTTCAAGGCTGAGCTTGGCGGGCGTTTGGCGTCTGTTGTGCGCTTGGAAAACTTTAGCCCCCTTATATATAGGTTCAACATGGTTTTTGCGAAGCTGCCTTTGCTACGCATGTTGTTTCTGCTGTCGTTCTAATGTGCTAGTGAAGCGATGAACCCTAGAAGTAGGCCGAGCAGCACAGGGAAGGGCAGTCCGGGGAATATTCCTTTCTTTTCAAGCATTTTGAATGATAATAGGCATCCTGCCAAAATGCCTGCTATTGAGGCTAGGCAGGAGTAGAAACCGAAGTTTATCAGCATGACTCCTGAGAGCATTGAGTAGAAAGTTAGGTCGCCAAGACCCATCTGAACGTCTTTGAACGAGAAGCTTAGTCCGCGTAGCTGTTCAAGGCCACTACGGGCGATTTTGCCAACAGGGCCACGGTAAACGGCGAAAGTGTCGTAAACTGCTAGAAGGGCAAGGATTAGCACGGCGCTTGCGGTTGGAATCATCGCACCTAAGAAGGCGCCAAGTGCCCCGCCTAGGGCAAGGACTATTATGAAGGAAAGGTTGCGCACGTTGCGGAACAATACGTAGTCTCCAGCCGCCGTCATTAGCAGCGCCAGGGCTATCACGGTCAAGTCTGGGTAGGGCATGTTGACGTTCGAGAAAAGGGCGATTAGATAAAACATGGAGAGCGCAAAAATCGCGGTTGTTACAGCAAACCCCGTGAGCAGCTTAATCATTTTCTGGTTTTTGCGTTTGATGAAGATGTATAGGAAGGTGGCGCCTCCACCAACAAGAACTATGAAGTATAGGCCGTTTCCAAGCGAACCCAAAAAGCCGTAGGCGTCCTCAGGGAACGGGGTAACAGGGTAAGTTTCCATCTGAGCGTTAATTACAAGAAACGTGCACAACACGCCGAAGAGCAGGCTGGCAAAGATGGGCGCGATGTAAGTGGCGTTTGCAAGCTTGTCCGTCAAAGCTCTTCCCCCAAGCTGTTTATGCTTGTCCACAGCCTAGTCTGGCACTTGCTGCAGAATAAGCTTTGTTTTCTGTCAGTGTCAAAAATGGAATTGGAAAAATACATAACGCAAAACGGGTTAACACAGTGCTCCAAACCAAAAGTGTGCCCAAGCTCGTGAACTGCCTCCTTGGTTCCCCGCTCCACAAGCAACTCCACGTCTTCCTTTCTGCCGTAAAACTCCTGCCTAAGCCTAAACATGGAAATCAAAGCCGCCTTCCCCACGTACCTCGCTTGGCCAAAAACAAAGTTCAAAGGCGCAGCAAAAAGGTCAAAATCAACAACGCCGAGGACACGGCTAAAAGCCTTATTTCCAAGAGCCACGCTCTCAACAGCATCCAAAACGAGGTCAGAACGGTACTGCCTCCTCTTTCGGTCAAAAGCCGCACGCGGAACCTGCAGCTCCCCATCAAGAACCGCAAAATCCGCCTTGTCAAAACTGTCTTGCAAGTTCTCTCGAATTCTCTCAACCAGAAACTGCTCAACCTTGCCCGTGCGGATAATGCCGATTTTCATGCCGAAACACTAAACCTTGAAAACGTCGCCGGCTCTCGGAGCCACGGCATCCAGTCCCATCTCGTCCCTTGCCCACTTCGCGAGGTATTCACAGTTCTTCTCAGCCCCGTGAACCACGAAAACCTTGGGTTTACCGCCAAGCTGCCTTATGGTCTCCTTAAGCTCAGTCTGCCCGCAGTGAGACGAAAAGTCAAAATGCTTAACCGTCGCCTTAACCTTACGCATCTTCCCATCTATAACGCACATGCCCTTTTCCAAAAGCTCCCTGCCAGGCGTGCCCGGAATCTGGTAGCTTACCAGAAAAATGGCGTTGTTCGTTTTCTTTCCAACTTTTGAAGCATAAAACATGGCGGGACCACCCTTAAGCATGCCTGCGGGCGAGATTATGACCCCAGCGTTTTTCGTTGCCTTTCTCCGGTCTCTCCAACCATCAATCCACTCAACCGTATGCACGGCGTTCATGAACATACGGTGGTCCCTGACGAAATGCGGGTGGTTCATTATGACCTTACTCACATCCCGCGCCATACCATCAATGTATATTGGATATTCGAAATGGTTTGCAACGAGAACGCACGCAATCTCCTGAGACCTGCCCACTCCGAAAGCCGGAACAAGAACCGAGCCGCCTCTCTCCGCGATGTCCGTGCAAGCCTCAACGAATTCCCGCTCCAACTGCAAGCGGTTAGGGTGCTCTTCAGTCGCATACGTGCTCTCAATTATCACCGCATCTAAGTCTCCAAAATTCGTTTTTGCTCCTGCCAGAAGCCTCGTATCCACCGTGTTAAAGTCTCCGGTAAAAAGAACGCGCTTCCCCGAAGCAGTGAATAGCACTTGGACGCTGCCGGGTATGTGCCCCGCGTTTTTGAATTCGAAGGTGATATCTCCAACGGTCTGGGGAGTGTCAAATTCCAGGTGGCGGCTGTTGTTAGTCATGGTTTTGAGTTCAAGGTACTCGAAGGGAAGGTAGTAGCTTGAGAGGTGTATGAAGTCTGAGATTAGAAGCTGGTTCAGTTCTGCCGTGATTCTGTTTGTGTAAAGCGGCTTTTTTCCTTGAACGTAGAATATGGGGAGGGCTCCTGAATGGTCAAGGTGACTGTGCGACAGCAGCAAGGCGTCAACGTCTTTTGGCGGAACATGCATTGGAAAGCCTGGCGTGTGGTCCAGCATTGCTCCATAATCGAGCAGTATTTGAGTTTTCTCGGTTTTCGCGGATATGGCGAGTCTGCCGACTTCACGGGTTCCGCCTAGAAATTTTAATTGCAAATCGCTCATGTGTTTTCAACTGTCAATTCACTAATCATGCCATGTGGTATTTTAAAAATGTATTGACTTTTCAACGTAAAAAAGTTTTCACAGCCCCCTTCCTGATGGCTGCAAGAATCTCGTCAAAATCCAACGCTGCGTCAACTTCCGTGTAAGCGTTCCACGGGTCATGGGGGAAATGCGAGTCGCTGCCTGCCACGCCCGGCAAGCCTTTTGCCGCAGCAAGTTTCTCTGCTTTCTGGTTGAGGCTTTTGGAAGTTATGCCGTTCAGCGTTTCTATAGCGTCCAAATCAAAATTTAACGCTTGGTCTCCCATTCCCAAACCGCGGTACGGGTGAGCTGCTATCGTCAAAATGTCGTTTTGCTTTGCATAGGCTATAATGTTGCTGGCGGTCCATGGACGAGGCGGCAGCTCTTCAGCGCCTAAAAGGATTATTTCGCCTTCTTCGGCGCTGACTTCAACGCCTGGAATTATGAGTATGTCCTTGTACGCTTTGGCTAGTTCCCTTGTTTTGTGGTAGCCTTCGGTTGTGTTGTGGTCTGTTATGGCTATGGCTTTGAGGGTTGGGTGGCGGTTGAGCTTTTCAACCACGTGTTTCGGGTTGTTCGTGGCGTCTGGCGAGTAGCACGTGTGAAAATGCAGGTCTGCTTGAACCACTGTTTCTTCCTCTTTCGCGTATTGGCAAGATGATTAAGCGTGCTGGATAAAAGCGATTTGCCGCAACCCGCTCATTTCTCCATGGAAACTTTCTATTTAGCCCTTGCCTTAATTAGCGCGTCCATGTTCAGCTCAAAAGCTGCTACGGGGTTTTCAAGCTTCCAAGCTGAAAGAACCTTTGGGTTGATCTCCCCCAGAACTCCCACGTTTCGGTTGTCCACAAGTACTGCCGCGGTTCTGCCTTCAATAAAGCTTGGGTGTTTCGCCTTCTTTGCTTGCCACTTCCGCCCAAGATTCGATAGCAAAGCATCCACGTCTGATTTTATTTCGGTAAAGCTTGCGTTGGCATGGCAAACCGCTGCGGCAAGCCTTTCCTCGTCCCGTGTCCGCGTTTCTTGTTTGTCATCCAGCAATGTAACCTTGTCCAAGCTGAAAATTCTCTGCGGATACTCAACAGACAAGTTGTTGCTGAAGACTTCCATGAGAGACGGCAGAAGCCAGCTTCGCAGGCAAGTCATCGTCGCCACCTTTGGGTTCAAGACTTCCACGGTCTTCTCTTTCTTGCAACCCATTTTAGTGAAAAGATTCTCTGGGCACGTTAGCGTGTAAGCTAAAATTTCTTGGAACCCAAGACCCACCATCAACTCTCTGGCAACGTTCAGCAAACGCTGCTCTGGTTTAAGGGCTCCTGTAACTGGCAGTTTGCGCCATGCTGGCTTGAGCCTGTTATAGCCATAAGCAATGGCAACGTCCTCAACAAGGTCAACCGAATGCATTACGTCAACACGGTAGAATGGGACCTCAACAACCAGCACATTGCCTTCCGCCTTTTTCACTCGGCAACCCGCTTTCAGAAGCAAGGCAGCAACTTCCTTAGCGTTTAGCCTTACACCCAGAACGCTGTTGACGTACTCCAAGTCAAGAGGCATGATTCGACCTTCAAAGTTGGGGGTTACCAGCGGCTTCTCCCAGTTAGGGTAATGAATCGTCGTTGTGTAGGCTTTTCCGCCTCGGTCAACCAGCGACAACGTCACTATCTTCAAAACCGAAAGCACGGCGTCAAGCGAAGTTCCAGTTACCTCAACCAGAACGTTCCTCGTCTGCTCATTTATCCTACCTAAATCGTTCGAGTTTATTATCGGCGGAAACGAGAGCACCTTGCCTTCCGCGTCCAGCAGAATGGGGTAGACTGCGTGCCCGCTCACTATGTGGCCGTACTCCAAGCCTTTCGGATGTTTCTGCAAAATCTGCTTAAGACTCATTTTTTCCTCAAAACCCAGCGGAACAAAACTGACTTCATTCGGCTTGGCAACGCCGTACCTAAGCGGAGACCTTATCATGTCAAAATTGTACATCCCCATCGAAGTTCTCTGCCTGTTCCGCCCATACGACTGGTCAAGCTTGTCCTGCATGTGCATGAAGCC
>JAWAPV010000072.1:0-6790 GCA_038894255.1 Bathyarchaeia archaeon | reverse complement strand
CAACTCTGCCAAGAATCAACTACACCTTTGACTATCTTGGCAGTGTGGAAGGCGAAGGAAAAGCTACGTTCGAAAGGATTATGGAAGAAATAGGCTCAATCGACCTCATCAGCAGCCTCATCCAGCTTGCAGTGTACGGCTGGATCATATACCTCTGCGGCGTCGCCACACGTGTTATAACAGGTTTCTCTTCAACCAAGAGTTTGCTGATCTCCACAGCGTCTCTATTCGTAAGCATACTGTTGAGTTACGTACTTGGAGTTTGAATGCACAGCGAAGTTTATAAGAAAAGCTTGAAGCATCAGTTTTCAAAAGGACGCAGCAGCAATGACCAACATTGTGGAAGTGAAAGGAATCAAGAAAAGCTACCGCATGGGCAACGTCGTTGTCCCAGCCTTGCGCGGCGTAACCTTCAACGTGAAAGAAGGCGAAATGGTCACTATTTTCGGGCCTTCCGGCAGCGGAAAATCCACTTTGCTCCACCTAATGGGTTGCCTTGACCGCCCCGACGAAGGCGAAATCCTAATAGACGGGCAAAGCATTTTGACACTGCACGAAGACAGCCTTGCCATGCTCAGGCTAAACAAAATAGGATTCGTCTTCCAGTTCTTCAACCTTCTTCCAAGACTGACAGCCCTCAAAAACGTGGAGCTTCCACTTACAATTGCGGGGGCCTCTGAAAAGGAAGCCACAGAAAAAGCAAAGGAAATGCTGAAACTTGTGGGCTTAGAGACGCGCCTAGCCCATCGTCCCTTTGAGCTTAGCGGAGGCGAACAGCAGCGCGTGGCAATGGCCCGGGCACTGATAAACAATCCGAAAATCGTGCTGGCCGACGAGCCTACGGGCAACCTTGACACCAAAACAGGGTGGGAAATCGTTCAGCTGATGAGAAAGCTGAATCAGGAGAAAGGACAAACTTTCGTTATAATCACACATGACCCGCACATTGCCGAGACCGCCGACCGCATGATCCACCTAAGAGACGGCTTAATCGAAGGAATTAAAGAAGCGCCAAGGAGGAACAGCAGATGAAGGCAAGCAAAATTTTCGACATTGCACTGGAAAACATGAAGCAGCGTAAGCTTAGAACCTCGCTTACAACCCTCGGCGTGATAATAGGCATCACCGCCATCATCGGGCTGGCTTCTCTCGGTGAAGGCTTTAGAGCTGGAATAAAAGAGCGAATGCAAACAGGCTTCGAGCTTGACGTTCTCGTGATCCTGCCAATAGGCTCATCTGGGGCCCGTGAACCCTTCACCCCGGACGAGGTTAACAGCATCAGAAACGTTAGCGGAGTAAGTTTCGTCGCGCCCTTTAAAACGGTTACACAAGCAAAGCTGTTTAATCAAGACAACAAAACACTGAACGCCTTCACGGTGGCCGCAGTAAACTTTACTGAGATAACCCGCATGCTTCCTGAGAGGTTCAAGCCGCTTGAGGGAAAAATCCCAGATTCCGAAGAAAACGACAGCATAATGCTGGGGTACAAGACGTGCTTCATAAACGAAACCACACTCGCCCACTTGAACGAAAACGTTACGATGCAAATAGCCTTGCCGCCGCCCATGGCTAACATAACCAAGAACTTCCGCGTCTCAGCCATCCTCTCAAAAAGCGGAGCATCCGCCCTGACAAACTTTGACTATTGGGCTTTCATACCAGCAAACGCCCTAAACCAGCTTGGCAAAGAAGAATACAACATTATTCTGGTAAAAGTGGAAAACCCAGAAAAATCAGAGGAAGTGGCTCTCTCAATCGAAAAGGTCTTCGAGAACCCGTACGCCGTCAGCATAGTAGTGCCCACATCGTTCATGCGCCAAGTGGATAACATTCTGAACTTTGTGCAAATCTTCCTAATGACCATCGCCGGAATTTCCCTTTTAGTCGCTGGAATCGGCATAATGAACATAATGACCGTGTCAGTCATGGAGCGAACCCGAGAAATCGGAATATTGAAAGCCATAGGCGCCAAAAGCCGAACAGTCCTCGCCATGTTTCTCTCAGAAGCCCTCCTCATAGGAGTAATAGGCGGGCTCATCGGAATGCTGACGGGCTACGGCGCCTCCTACGGATTCGCGTACATACTATCAAACTTTGTACAGTCGCAGCAACGTCGAACCGCAGGGCTCGGCGGCCCAGAAGAACCGCAGAGTATGACGATAAACCCGCTTTTCTCGCCTGAATGGACAGTAGTTGCCTTCGTTTTTGCAATAGTTGTGTGCGTCATTTTCGGATTGTACCCTGCGAGGAAAGCGTCAAAACTTAACCCTGTTGAAGCCTTGCGATATGAATAAGCTTCTAGCAAGATTTATATGACGGTATGGTCTTTTCTGCTTCTAACTAGCCTTTCAACCGCGCATCCTGCAATGGCAATTCGTTGCAAGCATGCCCCACAAAGGCTGGTTTGAGACGAGGACGAGCACTTAATATGCCCAGAAGGCTACCGGAAAAAACAAAAAACGCACCAAGAAAACCCCGAAGATACGGAAGTCAAAGTAGGTTCAGGCCAAGCAAACCCTTCATACAGTCGTTCCCCGTGAAAGAAAACCAAGAACTTGAAGTTCTCATAGACGACATCGGAAGCAGGGGAGACGGAATAGCCAAGATTTCTGGATACCTTATTTTTGTTCCGAACAGCAAAGTGGGCGACAGAGTTAAAGTGAGAATCATTTCTGTCGGCGGCAAATTTGCAGTCGCCGAGAAAATCGCTTAAGCACCTTTGGGTGGTAAGGATGAAGATTAAGGATTTGCGTGAAGGAATGAAGCGAGTGAGCATAGAAGCTAAAGTCATAGAGAAGCACGACCCCCGCGAGGTTCAGTCCCGCTTTAGAAACGAGACTCTCAGGGTGGCAGACGCCATAATTGCCGATGAAACAGGCTCTATAAAGCTGACTTTGTGGAACGAGCAGATTGAACAAGTTAATGTTGACGATGTTGTGAAGGTTGAAAACGGCTACGTGACAAGCTTTAGAGGCGAAGTTCAGCTAAACGTCGGCAAGTACGGGAAGCTTACGGTAGAATAGGCTACAACCACAATTCTTTCTTCAAAGCCTTATTTGGTTAGATAAAAAGGGAAGCGAATGTTGTAACGTTTCGCTGTTGTTTTTACAGTTCTTCAGCCAAGGTTGTGAAGGTGTCGTGGTGATCTTCTTCGTCTTCAAGAATCTGCTTGAAAATGAAAGCGGTTGTTACGTCCTTCTCTTCCTGAGCCATCTCTATTATTTCCTTATACAAGGCGATGGCGTTTGCTTCGTCTTTAATGTTCTGCTTAATCATTTCTCTCAAGTTTTTTCCTACAACAATGGGTTCAGGCTTAGTTGTCGGTATTCCGCCAAGATAAAAGAGTCTCTCAGCAATTTTCTCAGCATGTTTCATCTCGGTAATTGCTATGCTTTTTAACTCGTCGTGCACGGCGAAGCCTTTCACGCCTACCCACTGAACATGCTGCCACATGTACTGTATAGCCACTTGCATTTCTCTGGCAATTGCCTTGTTCAACATGTCCAACAGTTTTTTGGATGCCACTTTTTTCACCTTAACATTTCATTGAAAGCACGTTTGTTAATCTTCTTATATTAAACTTGCCATTTTTCTGAAGCGCAAAGTCAAAATTCAAAAAACAGCAGTCAGAAAATGCAGACTACGCTGGTTCCAGCTTTACGAGAAGCCTTAAAAGGCAAAGTTGCGCCTAAACCCACATCGGCAACGTTGACGTGTGTAACATTGAAGTTTGAGTATCCGTCCGCTGTGCGTTTTAAATGTAGCCTATGCGCGCTTTGCTGTGGCGACACCGAAAAAAAGGCTAGGAACATTCTGCTTCTTAAAAGCGAAGCAGAGCAAATAGCCAGAGAAACTCAACGGAAAGTTGCAGAGTTTGCCGAGCCTGCATTGGGCTTTGAGCCCTATCATTACCGCATGAAAAAAACTGCTGAAGGCAAATGCTTGTTTCTCGCTGATTGCAGATGCTCAATCTATGGCTACCGACCTTTGGTATGCAGGTTTTACCCTTTTGAACTTAGAAACGCTGGAAACGACAAATTCGTTTTCGTCCATACCGGCGAGTGCCCGGGCATCGGCAAAGGCCCCATTATTAGAAAGAAGTTTTTTGTCGAGCTCTTCGCTTTCTTTATAGAGAAAATGAAGGAGAACACTTCGAAGTAGAGCAGAAAACGTGTAGTCAGATGACGCCTTAGAGTTCGTGATATATTTTGTAGTTTGAAATATCGCTCTTAAACTGAAACTTGCTTTAGCTTATTCTGGACACAAGTGTGAGTTGCGACAATAAACGGTTGGGGGAAGAGTGAATGGCTAAGGAGATGAGTTTTGTCTTCCAGTTTCCTCCTATTCAAGGAGTTTTCGACACGGGCCACGGAGTGGTCTACATTTTTGGCGAGCTTCACGAAAGCGAAATTGAAGACATCATAGTCCACGAGACGCTGCACTACGTTTTGATGAGGGTGGCGGGAAAAAGAGCAAGCCTAAAACTTGACCGAATCTACGCGCACATCGAAAACGAAACCTAAAAAGCGAAAAAACCGCCAAAGATTCCAACCAAAAGCATCAGGCACCATCGATTTTAAGTGCATATTCTTTCTTGTGGCTGATGCCAAAATGCTATATACCACCTAAAATGCTTGTCCAGTTATTTAGGGTGATTGTTCTGACCAAAGTTGTAGTCGTTAACGGGAGCGCCAGAATGGAAGAAGGAAACACCGCGCGTGTTTTGTCGCCGTTTCTCGAGGGCATGAAGGAAGCAGGGGCGACGGTTGCACTTTCTATGCCAAGCGCTTGAACATCAAGCCTTGCACAGGCGAGCTTTACTGCTGGAACAAAAAGCCCGGCGCCTGCTACCAGAAGGATGACATGCAGATGCTTTATCCAAAACTCCGTGAAGCCGACATCCTCGTTCTGGCGACGCCGGTCTACATCCCGTTACCCGGCGAAATGCAGAACCTCGTTAACAGGTTGTGTCCGCTTATTGAGCCCATTTTAACATGGCAAAAGGGACGCACACGCGCCAGGTTCCATAAAGACGTCAAGATTCGCAAAATAGTCCTTGTGTCGACTTGCGGCTGGTGGGAGCTTGGCAATTTTGGCACTGTGCTTCGGGTTGCTGAAGAAATTGCGAAAGACGCTAACGTGGACTTTGCAGGTGCTGTTTTGCGTCCTCACGCCTATTTGATGGCTGAAGATAACGAGAAAACAAGAGAAGTTAGAGAGGCGTTGAGGAAAGCTGGCTGCGAACTTGTAAAGGAAGGAAAAATGTTTAAACGGACTCTCGAAGTTATTAGTCAGCCTCTTATTTCCGAGGAAGAGTATAGGCGAAGCCTCAACGAAGATTATGAAAAAGAATCTAAAAGATTAGAATCTCTGGAAATGTAAGAGATGGAAAATCAGAAGTTAAACCGTTTGTGCGATTGGAGTTCATAACGGTGATGAGAATTAGAAGATTACAAGCAGAGGCGCCTTCCAATCACGCACCAGCTTCCAAGACCTCGGTAGTGGTGTTGTTTGCCGCGTAGTGGTGGGGTAGCTGGGATTTGAACCCAGGATCGCCAACGCCCCAGGCTGGTATCCTGAACCAAGCTTTCCACCCTACGCCCGAGATATCCACCAATCAGGCGAAGGATTCTAGACGACTACCCCAAGAAGTAACATACCAAGAACAAATAAATAAAACTGTTGAAAAAGCCACAGCAGAAGGAAAAGCCAAAAACACCCAAAGAAAAATCTACTACCTACTACGACAACTAAGCAAAGTATCCGACCTAATGAACCCCGACGACGTAAAAAAAGCAATAGCCTACGCAAAAATAACCGACGCCGCAAAAACTTGCCATGCGTTCGCTTACGAATGGTTCACCAAAGCCAACGGACTACAATGGCAAAAACCAAGATTCAAATGGAACACGCCAACCCCAATAATACCAACAACCCAACAAGTAGAACGAATAATCTCAGCATCCACACCGAAATTCAGCACCATCTTCAAACTAATGGCAGAAACAGGAGTAGAAGGAGAAGAACTCCACCGAACACACCGCAACCAATACGACCCCACACAAAACATAATAAGCATAAAAGGACTCAAAGGACACGCCTCCGCAAACTACAAACTCAAAACCGAAACCGCACAACTACTCAGAGAATACATGGCGAAATACCAAAGCGAACACCCGTTCCCACAACCTAAAGTCATGAGCCAAATGTGGATAAAAGCACGAACCAAAGCCTCAAAAATACACAACGACCCAACACTCACAACAATCCCCATGAAAAACCTACGCAACTACTCAGGCGCACAATTCTACCACCGAACCAAAGACCCAATAGGAGTAATGCGACACCTACGCCACAAAAAACTAGAAACAACCATGCACTACATAAGAGCCATAAACCTAGACGAAGAAGAATACACATGCCGAACAGCCAAAACAGTAGAAGAAGCAACCCAACTAATAGAAGCAGGATACCAATACGTAACAGAAATAGACGGAACAAAACTATTCAGAAAACGAAAATAAACCTACACCCCCTCCTTTATTTTTCATTAACCATCTCTAGCCTTGTTTTACTAGTTTGCTCAAAACGCAAACTACGCAACTACTTTTTTAAGATAACTTTTGTTTATTGGATAGGTTTATATGAGTAAGTTTAAGTATAAAACCTCACACTCGCATATAAAACCGCATACTTCTTCTAGTTTGTGCTCTTGAGCTTATCATGCAGGATTACAAGCTATCGGCAAAGATAAAAAAAGAAATGGCGAAAAAGCGAATTATGGGCTCTT
>JAWAPV010000071.1:0-6858 GCA_038894255.1 Bathyarchaeia archaeon | reverse complement strand
TTATTGGAACAGTCCAACGCACGTTTCTGTCTATTTCACATACGAACATACTCTGCCTAAGGAATCTTCACAGTTTCCAATTGTGTACATAATTGGAGTTTTGATAGGGCTTGTTGCTTTTTCATTTATCGTTATAAGGTTGAAGAAGATGGGTTCGTTGGGCGAAGACGAAGAGGAAGAGGAAAACGAAAACAGCAGAATGCGTCATCGGAGAATGCTTACAGAAGTTTGTGCACTTTTTCTGAAACGGGATAAGGTATGGGATTTTTGCTGCGTCTTTTTTAGCAAAAAAATTATGAATGGCAAAATCAGGATAAGTAGAGCATTGTAGGTTATAGATTCAGGCACTATGTCAATAACACGCGATGAATGCTCGTATGCGAAGTATATCCATCTGTGAGTTTCGTTTTCCATTATTGAATTGTTGAAAAAGAGAGGCTGCGTTAACCCATCATCGATGATTACAAGTAAATCGGTGGCATTGATTAAGCCGCGGGGAATGACGATTCTGCAGAAGCCATGCGACTGGTTTTGAGTAGAGTTGGAAACGTGCAGCTTAATTGTGTTGTTTGAAATAAAATATCCAAATTTTTCTATTGTAGAGTTCGAGATTACGACTGTTGTGTAGTTAAGAGCGACAAAGCAGGAAGCTATTCCCATTAAGGGATAATCGTCTTTGCTGTTTTCATCAATAGAACGTGCAGCATCTCCTATTCCGTCATGATTAAGGTCAGCTCCAAAGTAGCTACTCCAGAAATTTCCTTCTATGCCGTCATCAAACGAGTTGTTACTCGAGTTGCTTGTGTAAATCTCATTCAAGTTTTCTAAAAAGTTGTTATGGTGGAGCAGGTTCTGGCTTGAAGCGTTAATCTTGGTTGCCCACTCGTTATTGTGAAAAACGTTCCACACCACCGTGCAGTTGTTCGCTGTGGATAAAGTGAGCCCGCAAGTGTTGTTTTCGATTCTGTTAAAAGAGATAGTGCATTTTTCAGAGGCGTTTACTATAACGCCTTGTGTGTTGTTGGTTATTGTGTTGTTTGTAAGGGTGCAACCACGTGCAGAACTTACTGAAATGCCGCACTCGCTGTCTTTGATAGTGAAACCGCTAAAAAGGACACTGTTTGCTAATATGGAGACGGCTGCTTCTGTTCCGTTGCTGGTTAAGAAGGTGTTTTCTTTTGTTTCTCCGTTTATGGAAAGTGTTTTGTTAACGACTATATTTTCGCGATAGATGCCTGAGGGTATTAGAACAGTATCATTTTCGTTTGCTTTATTCACTGCGTCTTGTATTGATGAAAAATTGAATATTTTGGCTTGGCCTTCTGCATGGGTTGTTTCTGCAGTTGTGTTAACTAGCCATACTATTGAGTTGTCATATGCAGAAACGTTACGCACAGAAGAATCTCTTAATCTGACCTTTGCGTTTGTCGCAGCGTTTACATTATCATGCAACAAAGAAAAAAATATGGAGACATCTGCGTTGCCGATTGCCCTTAGAGCTGTTTCAAAAGGAGCGTTTGACGGAATAGTTGTGTTTCGCACTTCTAACCTGCAGTCTGAGTAAGCCCAGAAATAGTCGACAAAACAGTTTGAAACCTTCACATGAGAGGTGCTCCATGCTTTAACACCTTTATTTACTACTGATTCTGAAATTTCAGTGGACGAGTTGCCCCAGCAAACAACGTAGTCAAGCACGGAACTTTGGACTTCGGCTCTGCAGTTATGGTCAGTTATAACTCGGGCACCGTCTCCTGTAGCTGTCAAGTTGCAACTTCTCATGGTTAGCGTTGCGTTTTCTTCCATCCATATCCATATTCCACTTGCCGAGTTTTCAATCGAGGAATCAGTAATGTTCATAGTTGTGTGGTTTAGAAGCGAAATTTTCACGTCAAATGCTTGAGAAAAGAAAACAGAGCTGTTCTCAATAAATAATTTGGCTACGTCTTTCACGAAAATAAACTCGTAATTATTGTTAACTTGATAGTATTGAGAGTTTCTGATAACCAGCGTAGCGTTATCCTGCACAACAACACTGCCGTTTTGGTGAAATTCGCAATCAGCTATCAAAAAAACTTCGTTGTCAGCTATTGTAAGGTTCCCTTCATGAATAACAGCAGCATGTGATGCGGGCATAGTGCTAACAAACTTTGCCAAGTCAAAAGCGAAAAACGCAACAAACACAATGTTCAAAATGAGCAAAGACAAGCAAAACGAAAATGCAGCTTTTCTCATTCTCTCACGGCCAACAACATAAAAGAATAGAAACATCAATAATAAACATACTTCTCTTTGCACTCTTATCTAGCAGGATTATACGTGCAGACATGTATTTCAAATTCGACAAAGATATATACCCTTAACTGCATCAATGCAACATATAATGATTTGCAGTGACGCCCCTTGACGGAAGCACTAGAGTCGGTAATGAGGTTCATGGAAAAATTTTTCAAACCATTAAACTGGGTTGCCGACCGCCTTGAGGGGCAATATACAGGGCGCTTTCGCGGCTTGGCGCAAGCCATGTTCCTAAGTGGTCTTCTAATAGTGGCGACCAGCCCATTTCTCATCTATGTAACTTTGCTTTCGCTGCAGCTTCCCTCACCCTACTGCTATATTGGCTTCTCTGCTTGGATAGGGTTTATGTTCTTCATCCTCCTATGCGAAGTCTACGTTCTCTACGTTCAAGCTAAAAGGATGATCGCAAGCTTCTCGAAAGAATTCAATTGGGATTTGGAGAAATACTCGGCTGAGTATTTTGAGATTATCGAAAAGCAACGCGCTAAAAGCAGAGAAAAGAAAAAAAGGTTAAAGATGATCCGCTAGTTTTGACATGCGAGCTTTAGGTTTTTCCGAAGTTGGGAGCAACCAAGTACACGTCAACCATGCTAATGAAGCCATCCAGTTCATGTCAGCTTCTGGATTTCAAGAGCCATTGCTTTTAGCGAAGCCGAAATGCAAAGCCACAAAGTACTGATAAAGCATTGTGGATGCTACGTCCACATCACGCAATAGTTCTATTCTAACCACGCCATTCAAAAAAAATGTTATCGTCTAAATCTACTTTAAACGGCACAGCTGCAACTTCAGCATACTCTATGCAATCGATGTTAAGTTATCGAATCAGAACGGCCTAATTCCGTAATTAGCTGCATGTAGTTATCTTTATACTGTGTTTGAAACATTCCCTTTCGCCTCTTTCAGATAGGCGCATGACTCTGTAAAGTACTTGTTATTTAAACATTAATTTGTTTCTAATTTAGTCTATAATTTATCTCTTTAAAAGTTAACTGCGCATAACTTGATAAAAATATAGTTACAATCAATCAACTCAACTTACGTTTTTCAAAATATTATCTAAATAAATTAACATTTTTATTTTGAAAATGACACAACAAACCTAAATTTTGTATAAAAAATATATGTTGTATTTCATAAACCATAAATTATATATATATTATATAACCAATAAAATCAATGGGGGGTTACATTTCAGCATATTCCATCAAAAGTTGCTTTTGGAGCAGCTTTTCTCTCTTTCCTCTCTCCCCCCACCAAACTTTTTGCGACTAAAAATTGTCCCTTTTTGCGTGCAGGTTTACGTGGTGGTTTGTTGTGTCCGAGTATAATGCTTATATACCGTCTCTCTCATAGGTTAAGGCTCTGTGGAGCGCGTTAAACATGGTAAACGTGTGTGTCGAATGTGGTAAGCCAGCAGTTTATCAGGCTATTACTTACGATGGGCAATCGGTTTACTTGTGCGAGATGCATGTTAAAGAGTGGAAGGTTCCAAAGCTGAAGAAGCTGAAGGCTGAGCTAAAAAAGAAGAATGACGTTAAAAAGTGAAGTAGCTCAGCATTTTCCTTTTGGTACCGCAATTTTCAGAATAATAATTACAGACGAAAGGTTGGATTTGATTCTACTGTTCAGTTATTTTCTTTAGCTGATTCCTGTACATTTCAACTATTTCAGCGGTTGTTGTTGCGTCTTCTGGCGCTTTGTCACTTCTATAGTTTCCAGTGAAACGCGGAAACCTGATAGCTAATCCGCTTTCTTTGCGGATTACGTCTTTGGCGCACATGTGGACTGGGCTAAGGGTTATTTCTGCTCCTCGCACTTCGATGACAACAGCCGGCTCAAACCATATGTCGGCTTCGATTGCCGAGTTTACTCTTGGATGTTTATGTTTTAGGACGTGTTTTGCAAGCAGGCTTGGCTGTTTTGCAAGATCTTCGTCTGTGAAGCCTGTCCCGCATTTTGTGACTGTTTCAAACGTGTCGTTTTGTGGGTTGTATGAGGCGAGAAGTAAAGCGCCGTAGGTTCCAGCGCGTTTTCCTCGTCCGTGGAATGCTCCTACGATGACGAGGTCAACCGTGTCGGTCATTTCGCTTTTGTAGTCTCTTTTGTATTTTATCCAAAGCCATCCTCTGGCTCCTGCTTGGTAGACAGAGTCTGGTGCCACTGACTTGCAGACTAGGCCTTCGCAGCCGTTTTCTATTGCTTCCTCGAAGAAGCGTTCCAGTTCTTTGGCGTTGCTTGTTGTTAGGCTTTTGGCGATTTTTACTCTTTCATTTTCCTTTACGATTTTTTCTAAAGCTTGTCTTCTCACGGGATAAGGTTGCAAGGTTAGGTCTTTGCCGTTTATGTAGAGGGCATCGAAAACGAAGAGAGATACTGGGTAGTCGGTCATGGCTTTTTCTATTTCGTATTTGCGTCTTCTGTGCATGAGTTCTTGAAAGGGAAGCATTTCGCCCGTGTCAGGGTCTATCGCGACGCACTCTGCTTCTACAATTGCGGTTTTCGCGGCTAACTGGTTTTTGATGAGTATTATGGCGTCTGGGTACTGGTCGGATATGTTTTCTAAGCGTCTTGAAAATAGGATTACTTCTGTGCCTTTTTTGTGAGCTTGAATTCTTTCACCGTCATACTTGTATTCTGCTGCGCATTTTCCGCCTAGTTTTTCCAGAATCTCTTCGGGCGTGGATAGCCTTTCTGCCAGCATTGGGCGTATGGGTTCGTAAAGGGACACTTCAAACTTTTTGACGCCTTCAAGTCCTTTCTCTGCAAGGGTTTTGGCGACTCGGCCAAGGTCTGAGCAGATGTTGTATGCACGTTCAATATGTTCGCGGGCTTCTTTTCCGCCGCCATAGGCTATAGCTAACGCGTCAAGGACAGTCATGTCGGCTATGCCGAGGCGTAGGTTTCCAGTGACTGTTCGCATTATGTATTTTGCTTCTTTTGGCGTAGCGTCGGAAAGAATTCCTGCAAGAAGCGAAAGTTTTAGGTCAACAGCGCCTGCGCCTGATGCTTTCGCCATTTTGTCAAGGGTTTCGTATACTCTTGCGACGGTTAGTTGTTTGGGGAAAAACGTTGTTTGCTTTTTCGCGGCGATAAACTTCTGTGCTGTTTCTCCGATGTCACCGCTTTTTTTGAGGTCTTCTTCAATTTCGCTTTCTTTTTGTCCAGAAGCCTTTGCAAGGGCTTTTATAGCTAGTTTTTCGGCTACGCCTATTTCGATGCCTACGAAGTCAGGGTATAATTGTCCCTGGGTTAGGTATGCGACTTTGTCGATGATTTCTTTTGGCGTTTCTTTCAGCAAGTCCACTAGAAGGGCGGTCATTTCTAGTCTCTTTGTTGTGGATTCGATTTTTTCGTAGGCGTCGGCTACCGCGGCATAGTTCAATTGTTAAGCCTCAATGGTTAAATGGGTTTTTCGTGATATAAGAATTGACTTTGTTCTGTTTTTGGTTTTGCTAGTAAATCTCATGGTGAGTTATTTGGTTTATCGGGCGCTTTTTTCGCGGTTGAGGAAATTCGGCAGGGTGGCCTACGGGGATTATGGCTATTGGGCGTATTCCTTGCGGAATCTGCAAAATTTGTCTCGCTTCTTCTTCCTTAAATGCTCCAATCCAGCATGTTCCCAGTCCAAGGGCATATGCGGCTAGGTGAATGTTTTGAATGGCGGCTGCAGTGTCTTGCAAGCAGTAAAGCGTTTTTCCTCGCTGTCCGTAGGCTTGGGCTGAGCGGTTCTCATCTGCGCAGACAACTATCACTACTGGAGCTTGCTGAATGAACTCTTGTCCCAGCGCCGCTTCGACAAGCTTTTCCTTAATTTCCTGTTTGCGCACAATTATGAATTCCCATGGTTGGGCGTTTCCAGCAGACGGTGCCCACTGTGCGGCTTCAATTAACTTCTGTATTGTTTCTTCGGGGATGGGTGTTGGTTTGAATGAGCGGATGCTTCTTCTTCCTTTTATGGCTTCGAAAACGTCCATTTGTGGTTGGTCGATCGTGACCGACACGAGGTACGACGCGACCCCTTGGGCGATCGTCGCGGTTGGCGCGATCGCGACCACCCGACCCCGGAAAGTCCGGCCGGGCAGGGCGTCAAGGCTGATCGTCGCCGGTTGGTTCAACTCGATTCGGGCGACATCGTTCTCATCGACGTTGATATCGAGGCGCAAGGTGTTCGGGTCGACGAGAGTGATGATTGCTCCCGAAGCCACTTCGCCCGGCGAGGCACCCGACTCCCGGAGGACTTTCGGCACGCCTTCGCGCAGCACGGTCAGATAGTCTCGCGGATCCTGAAGCGCCCAGTCCTGCCCCAGCGGCGTGCCGTCCTCGCTAAGAATCGGCGTCATAAATGGTTTGGTCCCGAGCGGAGCGAGATGGAGGGAAGAAGTGAACAACCAGCACATGAGGATGCCGGTGAATAGACCCATCACCACCGCCCCTGCCTGGTTGAGATAGAGATTGAATCGCACCTTCACGCGGGACAAGAATGCCGTCGCGATATGAAGAATGATCATCGACACAGAAAAGACCAGCCAGAATGCCAAAAAGTCGTAGAAGTATGTGAGG
>JAWAPV010000070.1:0-6869 GCA_038894255.1 Bathyarchaeia archaeon | reverse complement strand
AAGTCTCGCAACGAACTGGGAAAACGCAGGAAGTACTGATCCAACAAGCGAATGGTATCGTGGACCTGCACCATTAAGTGAACCAGAATCTCAAACGTTAATTCGTATTTTTCAAACATATAAACCAAGTTTTTATGTAAATCTCCACGCGGGCGATGGCATTTATTATGCAGGAAGTTATTATGGAAACAAGACCTACTATTCTTTACTAGTTAGTAAAATAAAATCACTAAGTGAAGAACTCAACGTAACAGCCTTTACCTATCGTGGGCAATTTAGTGGCGCAGGATACGCAATTAGCGATGCCGCACGTCTCGGCATAACGAGCTTTCTTATGGAATTAAGTGGGCAAACCTACCCTACACTCTTGGAGATTGAACAGAACATTTTACCAAGATTCATACCATTTGCTGCTGTTCTAAGCCAAGAATGTGAGGGTGGAGTAATCTTTCAGGACGGTTTTGAGTCGGGAAACTTTGGCTCTTGGTCTGGCTCTGCAGTGACTTCAGGCGCGACCGCGGAAGTCTCAAATTTGAAGTCTTATACTGGCTCATATAGCGCCAAGTTTGAAACCGCCGCCATCACCTCTGGAACGCGAAGAGCATACGTCTACGAGCAGTTTGTTGAAAGCTCAGTTGTTTATGCGCGTGGCTACTTCTACATAGCTCAAGGATTGCCGCTTGCAGATGCGGATGACCGTTTCACGCTAATTCAGTTTCTAAGCAGTAGCGGCGGCATATTGAGCAACTTGCAGATTAGGCGTGTGGCAGGCGAAGACAGATTTACGCTGTACGCTTTTGGCACTATGCAAACCACCACGGCCATTTACCCGCAACAGAACACTTGGTACTGCGTGGAGCTTTTCACGCGAATACACTCCACTGAAGGCGCGGTTAAAGCTTACATAAACGGTGTAGAATACTTGTCGCTGGTTGGCATTAACACGACCGAATTTGGCAACATAGCAACAGTGCGTTTTGGACTGGCAAACAGCGTCAACATACAAAAAACGGTAACCGTCTACTGTGACTCTGCCGCCATAAGCACCAGTTACATCGGCCTGTCTTTTCCGCCATGGGATGTTAACCAAGACGGAATGGTAACCATGCTTGACATAGGGATAGTGGCAAACGTTTTTGGCACTACACCGAAGTCGCCAAACTGGAACCCGAAGGCAGATGTTAATTCTGATGGAAAAGTGGACATGGTGGACATTAACATTGTCTGTCTTCATTTTGGAGAACAATACACGTAAATAAGCAAGGAAAGACTTTTCGGGGCGCAGCAACCTATTCGGCAACGCAAACAAAAAACATTAC
Organism: Bathyarchaeia archaeon; assembly: GCA_038894255.1. Classification (GTDB taxonomy): domain Archaea; phylum Thermoproteota; class Bathyarchaeia; order Bathyarchaeales; family Bathycorpusculaceae; genus JAWAPV01. The sequence goes on along the minus strand of JAWAPV010000070.1, from coordinate 5,550 downwards.
TTGAGCCTAATAAAAAGTGAGAAAACAATGAAGAACCTGCGGCAAACACGCCAATTGCACATAAGTCGAGGCTCGATTTTTCTGGCTGCAAAAATCGCGACAATCACATTAGCCACAATTGTGCTTTTCAGCCAAGACCTAGCAATCGTTTTCGCCGACGCCTTGCAAAGCGAAGCAAACAGCCACCTAATCGCCCTACCCTTTCTTTTCGCCTACTTGATATACAGAAAAAGGAAAATGCTGAAAGCAATAATGCCTCTGGAAGACCATGCTGAGCCGAAAAGAATGCGGCACGTGCCCCTTTTCTGCGGCGTGCTCCTCTTGGTAACCGCAGTATTGATTTACTGGCACGGCTCCTACACCTTTACTCCGCTAGAATACCACATGCTCGCCCTACCCATATTTGCAGCAGGCTTGTCCCTAACCTTTTTTAACACACAAACTTTCAGACAACTAGCCTTTGCCATAACCTTTCTCTCTTTTTTAATTCCGCCACCATCTGAAATCCTCTACTTTCTCGGCACATCACTGTCAGTCGTAAGCTCGGAAGCTTCAAACGCGATCGTGAACGCGTTCGGCATATCATCCGAAATAACAAGCGAATACGGCAATCCAACAATAGTAATCACAAGACCCGATGAAACAACAATGTCCTTCACCGTGGATATCGCTTGTTCAGGCATATACAGCCTTGTCGGCTTCACCATATTCGCAGTTTTCATAGCCTACATCATCCGGGACAAACTATGGAAAAAGGCTACTTTGATAGCTGTCGGGCTACCACTAATATACTTGCTTAACATCCTTCGGATAACCATAATCCTAGTATTGGGATATCATTATGGCGACGATTTGGCCCTGCAAACTTTTCATTCGCTAGGCGGGTGGGTTCTCATATTTTTTGGCACACTAATTCTTCTGGCGATTTCGGAAAAACTGCTTAAAACTCAAATATTCTCGGATAAAAAAGGCAAATGTGAACACTATGACTTGAAGTCGTCATTAGGAACTTTCTGCAATAAATGTGGCAGAATATTGAAGACTTCTGAGGTCAAGATGCACAAAACTGACGCCGCAAAAATAGGCGCAATTTTAATCGTCTCGGTGTTGCTGACTACAATTCAGGCGCCAGTATTTGCTCTGACCCAAGCTAAACCAATAATCGTGGTTAACGACCAGTTCTCCACCGAAATTCTTCCCCAAATCAGTGACTACAACCTAGACTTTATCTCGCGGGAGATCGATTTCGAAGCAAAAGCCAAACAAGACATGTCGCTAATTTACCTGTACACGTCGTACAATCAGTCGAAAGAACCAGTTAAGGTGACAATTGAAATAGCATCTGCCAAGTCATCCTTGCATAGGTGGGAAACATGCCTCATAACATGGCCCGTGGCAAAGGGATACCAGACAAAAGTATCTCAAATAGAATTGAAGGATTTTATGTTAAACGAAAACCCGCCTATAATCGGCAGATATTTCCTTTTTAAGTATATAGATACCAATGAGACCCAAGCAGTGCTATACTGGTATGAAACTGCAACGTTCACGATAAACTCGACATCACAACAGAAACACGTAAAAATAAGCTTAATCGCTTATCCAGAAGACGCCAACAGCCTTTCCAACATTGAAAATCAACTGTTAAACATGGCAACTTACGTGGTAGGATACTGGCAGCCGATAAAAACGTGGTCCCAGATAACCATGATAATATCTCAAAACGGGGCAACACTTGCAATTGTTACCGCAGCTGTTCTGGCGGGCACGTTAACACTTTTCTTTTTTGAAACAAGAGCGCAGAAGAAAGCCGATCTGAACGCTTACCAAAAACTTTCAAAACCAAACAAGCAAATAGTGGACGCCATTCTTGAAACGGAGAAAACCACGACACCCACGCTTGAAGCCATAGCGGCAGCATACCAGAAAATAACGGGCAAACAAACAAGCAAAGAACAGCTGCTGAAAAACATTTCTAAATTGGAAAAAACAAACACAATAAGAGGCTATGTGGCTAACATCCGAGATGAACCACTGCAAGCGTGGAAAACCACGCTTAAATAAAAAAAGGCTTGCAATGTAAAAAAGGTGTCCTTCATGCAAAGGGCTCTAAACCAAAAAATGAAGAAGCATAAAATAAACTTGGCCAAGGCTGCAGGCTTCATAATTCTTTTTCTCGGGTTGGCTGCTTTGACTATTTCAATAGTTTACACTTCTCAAATATCCTCTTTCATAGGCCTTGGCCTGGTTTTTTGGGGCATAATCCTAACCTATATTCAAACAGAAGAATACGTGAAAAAGGATCTTTTAGACTCAACAACCCTCTCTTCCCTCGAGACTATAAGCCAGATTATACAGCAGATGGAGTATGTTGGCAAAGCAGTGCATCTGCCGCCAAAGTATTTTAAAGAGCCAGAAACCGTTAAGGTTTTCGTTTCTAAGCAAAGCGAGCTGAAACTGCCTGCGCCTGAACAGATCCAAGAACAGGAAAACAAAGTTTTCATTGAAAACCCTCAAGGCCTGCTGCTTTTGCCGTTGGGCGCGGCTCTTGTGGATCTATTTGAGAAGACGGTAGGAACAAGTTTTGCAACAACTAATCTGCAGTCTCTTAAACAGAGCTTGCCGAAACTTTTTGTTGAAGAGCTTGAGGTGGCGCAGAACTTTGAGATGGAAACAGAAAACAACAAAGTTCGCGTCAAGATAGAACGCTCGTTTTATAGCAACCTTACCCTGAAAGCCGCGGCTTTACCTGTTTTGTCTGGCAGTCTGGGTTGCCCCCTAAGTAGTGCCATCGCGTGTGTTCTGGCAAAGGCTACGGGTAAACCTGTAGTTATCGAAAGTTTGCAGGTAAACGAAAAAGAGAGAAGGGCTAACGTGGAGTTCCACATTTTAGAAGAGGAGCCTGCGAAGCAGTGACTTTTCCGCTGGATTTCTGGGATATAAGTCTCCTAACGGCGTTGGCTGCCATAGTACTGCTAATTACTTCGGAGCTTCTGTCGCCCTATTATGGTGTTGTAAGCATAAAAATTAATAAAAAGAGGCTGAGAAACGCTTCAATAGCTTTTTCTATGGTTTTTCTTGTAACCGTGTTCATAAGAATAGCTGGCATATTGTTGGCGTGACCCTGAAAGCGTTTAGTCATCTATAGAACATTTGGCAATTTTTCTGTAGTATTTTTCCACATACATTTATATTTAGCTTGGGACACAGAGATTGTGGGATGAGAAAGTGAGAAGGACAAGTTTACTAGCTATATTAGCTTTATCATGCCTTATTCTAATAGTAGTTCCCTCTGTTGTTGCAGCGACGGATTGCCAAGCAGACTGCTCAGGCTGCCGCGCTACAATACAAGTGGTCCCTGTAGGATCTATGAAAACAGGGGAACCTATCGTAACAGAAAACCCTGCAAACCTCATGATATTCCACACGGGAAATGGCCCGATCAGAAATGTTTGGCTTCTTATAGTGATAAATGAGCCAACATACAATGCTCTTGACAAGATTACCATTGACGACGCGGTTTTCATGACAAAAAGCGATTTTAAACTTGTAACAGCCAAAAAAATACCGCCACTCAACGCTGATCCAGCGACTGGTTACCCGGGCTCCTTATGCCAATACAATGTGGCCGCAATAAAAGACAAGATCAAGGAGAAAGGTAACAACATATATTATGGTGTTAAGTTCTTCCTCTCGCAGATTACAAAGAACCCCACAAAGTTCACTCTAACGGTGGAATTAAATGCTCCGGCAGAACTGAAGGCGCTGGTACTTGCCTTAGGCAGATACGATCAAACAAACCCTCTAAGGCCTAATAGTGATTGCTTGCCTTACAAGCCTTTCAATGCTTGTAGCAGCTTTAGCAAAAGCACTTTGGTTGTTCCTGAAATAGCGACTCTTGCGTTGACTGTAGCACCTTTCGGCGGGGCTATAGGCTTCTACGCGATAAAGCGGATTAAGAAGCGGCAGTAGCAAGACGCAAGTTTTCTTTTTCCTTTTTGCATCTTTAACTATTTTTATATGATAGGCTAGTATTGGTTTTTCTGAGGATCAGCTGTTTGAGCGTCAAGCCGAGGAAAAAAGAGCTAGCTCTGTTAGTAACGCGCGTGATAGAAGAAGATAAACCGCAAACCGTAAAACAGCTGGTAAGCCTCGTTAAAGAGCGGTTTCAGGTTTCTGAGCAGGAAGCATTGGAATGTATTCTCAAGCTGCAAAGCGAAGGAAAAATAAGTTTCGCCAAAAAACCATCGCCGCTTCCTCCGGGGCTTGTTGGCTATTTGAAAACGGGACAGGCACTTTGGTATTGGATAACTATAGCAGTTTCTGCAGCAACGGTGGTAGCCGTATTTACGATACAGGAAGGTTTCTACCCGTGGGTTTACATAAGACACGTTCTGGGCGCAATTTTTGTTCTTTGGCTGCCTGGATACTCGTTTATTAAGGCGTTGTTTCCGAAGCAAATGCCAATAAAATTGTCCACGGAAAATCTTGACAAGGTAGAGCGGGTTGCCTTAAGCCTTGGCATGAGCCTTGTCCTTGTCCCAATTGTGGGTTTGTTTTTGAACTACACACCTTGGGGTATACGCTTAACGCCGATAGTTCTAAGCCTTCTTGCGTTGACCTTGGTTTTCGCCACAGTTGCAGTGATAAGGGAGCATCAAGCTGGAAAGGAATAGTCAAGAGCAAGCGGGAATTAGGATGACTGATGAGCTGACGAGAGTTACAGAGGAATCGGCTCGTGGCGGCTTCTTTCTAATATCGGGGACCGCTGTTGCCACGGTTATTATGGCTGTGGCCTCAATACTAATTGCAAGGTTCTTAGGCCCAGAACTCTATGGCCAATACACTTTAGCGTTGGTGGTTCCTCAGCTTCTTTTCTTATTCACAGACTTGGGCATAAACAACGGAATAACCAAGTTCACAGCAAGTTTCAGCGCATTAAACGAAAATGCGCGCATTCGGAGAATAATAAAATATGGATTGATTCTGAGGGTTTTCACTGGAATAGCCATTTTTGCGGTAAATTACGTTTTTGCAGACGCTTTTGCATCGATTTTGCTTCAGAGGCCTGACCTCGCTTTCTTTATCAGAATAGCCGCGGCCTCAGTGCTGTTTCAAACAATATTTACCACGGCAAACTCGGCTTTTGTGGGTTTAGGCAAAACCGAATTCAACGCTTTAACCATCAACATACAAGCAATAGCAAAAGCCGCGGTCTCGATAGGACTCGTCCTTTTAGGGTTCAGCGTTGCCGGCGCGGTAACAGGCTACGTGGCAAGCTTTTTTGTTGCGGCAATAGCGGGCTTAGCTATTCTCTTTTTTGTTGTGTTTCGCGAGAAGGTTAATGATCAGAAGAATGTTAATTCTTTCACTGACTTGAAACTCATTATAAGTTACGGGATTCCTTTATACTTCTCCATACTGCTTACAGGGTTCATCCCTCTTTACCAAAACGTTGTTCTTGCAATTTTTACCACAGACGCCGATGTAGGAAACTACAAGGCAGCTGCAAACTTTATTTCACTTATGGCGGTCCTCACAGTTCCCATC
>JAWAPV010000069.1:0-7059 GCA_038894255.1 Bathyarchaeia archaeon | reverse complement strand
GCGGCTATGCGGTTCCAGTGGGCGTTGTCCACAAAGGCGGGGTAAATCTTTTCTGTCAACAGTTCGCCATGCTCCTTATCGGCCAGTATTATTCCCCCTTGAGGCCCAAAAAAGGATTGGTGGGTTGAACCAAACAGGGCATCGGCACCTTCGCGAAGCGGGTCTTGGAATTTGCCGCCAGCAATCAAACCCAAAACATGAGAACCGTCATAGCCTACAAAAGCTCCATTTTCTTTAGCAACCTCCGCAAGTTCTTTCACGGGATGTTGAAAAAGGATTAGGCTTGCGCCGAAAATAACGACTTTAGGCTTGGCACGCTCTATTGCATGCTTGGCTTCTTCGACAGAAATATTCCAGCAGTCTTTAGAAAAGGGGAAAGCTACTGTTTTAAGCCTCAATAAGCCGGCTAAGCCTTCTTGCCACATGCCGGGGTAGCCACCATCTTGCGGCGAAACGCACATAAGCGTGTCTCCGGGTTTTGCGGTGTTTGCTAGGACTATGAGGTCGGTTATGTGTCCCGAGAGGGGTCTTAGGTCGGCGGTTTCTGCTTTGAAGAGTTGTCTGGCTAGTTTTTCGCCGTATTGCTCGATTTCGTCTGTGAAACGTGTTCCCATGTAGAAACGGTCTCTTGCCGTGTATCGGTGGGTAAGTTCAGAAGAGAGAAGGCTCCGTGCTGAAGGGCTCATGATGTTCTCAGAAGGAATAAGGTTTAGGCACTGTTTTCCACGCCATTCCTCATGTTCTTTGACTAAGTCGAGAACCTCATCAATCATTTGGCTTCCTCAAAGCTTAGAAGTGCATCGTTTCTTAAGTATTTTCTGAGATAGTGCAAAAACATAAACATTAACATAAAGAAGTAGCCAGCAACATTTCGAACGGTAAAGTTTAAAATGCACACAGTATTAGAAGTGTTCACATTAAATTAATCATCATACGAGGGAAAAACTTTGACCAAAACCACAACTAAAAAACTTAAAATGATCACACTTTTGACGCTGGCAACAACACTCCTCATCACCGCCATCTCAACCCTGCCAAAAGCAAACGCCAGTGTCTTCATAATATTCATGTCACCATTCACGGGAAACGTAGGCACAACAGTCAACTTACAAGCCAACATAACCACCATAAACGGCTCTTACATTGTATACTTCGACAACGCAACAATACTCGCAACTGGAAATGCCACAATAAACAACGTCAACACAACCTTCATCGTCCCCTACGCCGCTAAAGGCAACCACAGCATCACAATAGTAGACGTGAACTCGACAGAAAATGTTACCAGAACCTTTGAAATCATAACAGCATACTACCTAAACGCCACAACCCCAGAACCGCCAACAATACTCCAAGAAGGAGACTCAACCCAGCTAAACATAACCATAACAGGAGCAGAAGCCAACACAAACTACATAGCCAACATCACGGTAACCGCCCCAGCGAGCACTCACTCTAGATTGGTAAACATGGCAACTACAAGTGAAGGGTACGCCAACATAACTCTCACTTACCCAGACGATTTTACAGGAGCCAGCACAAACTACACAGGCACATACAAAGTCTCCCTCAACGGAACCTTGGCCACCACAGAATTCTTCATAGGCCTAACAAACCGAAAAGAATACCATAGACATGAAGAAGTCAGCATAAAAGCCGCAGGCTACCAGCCTGGAGAAAGCGTCACAATAACCGTGCTAACCAGTAACCAAACCACAATTATGACTGAAAACTACACAACAACCGATGGAACCATCCAAACAACATGGACCATTCCAGCAAACACCTCAATAGGCACCTACACCCTAAAAATCACAAGCATCACAGGCACAACAAACAAAACGGCACCGGACACCCAGGAATTCACCGTTCCAGGCTTCGGCATTAACATAACCACCAGAAACCTCGCACAAGAACCCGCCTCAGGAATACTTCTGGTGTTTTTTGAAGACTCCACATACATAACCAGCGGAACCAGCGGCGCAAACGGCCTAGTTCAAGGAATAAAGCTGGAAATAGGCAACTACACCTGGAACGCCTCCTACAGAGGCAAACTAGTCGGCGAAGACCAGTTAGAAGTTAACGGCTCCGCCACCTTCACATTTGACTGCAACCTCACAAACTTGAAAATACACGTGGTAGCCCTCAAAAACGGAAACGAAATAGACATACCAGAAGCAAAAATGAACCTAACCTCGGCCCTGGACAACCGAACCCTAACCACAAACATCAACGGGACAGCAACAGCCAGCTCGCTTCTGCCAAACGAAACCTACACTATAGAGGTGAAACGGTACGAAACCGTCTTCAACACGACAACACTTCCAACGCTGCTGGAAAACGGCAACCCCATACCCGTGTTTACCGTCAAAATCTACTGCCCAACCTACACACTACAGGTCAACGTAACCAACCCAAACGCTGACAGCCAGCCTATAGAAGGAGCAACAGTAAAAGTGCAAGAATCCCTAGGAGGACTACACTACGAAGACACAACCGCAAACGGCATGGCAAGCTTTGACTGCCCACTGGGAAGCTACAAAGTAAAAGTTTACGACGCAAACGGAATAAAACTAAACGAAACCACAGTAACCTTGAACACCAACATACTCAACCTAACAATAAGCTGCAAACTCTACGGTCTAACGGTGTCAATAAAAGTAGTAGACTACTTCGGACAGCCAATTCCAAACGTCAACATAACAATAAAACAAGGGACATGGCAAAACTCCAAAACTCCCGACGCAAATGGACTAGCCACGTTCACCAGCATCACAGGAGGAAACATGCAAATCACCGCTAAACTAGCAGACCAAACAGCCCCCATAACCGCGAGAACAGCCTACATTGACACTTCCCAAACAATAGAACTCAAAGTGGACAAGTACACCGTAATAGCGGGCGCGCTTGTCGAAACAAACAACCTACTAACCGCAATGATAATCGTCTTTGCGCTAATCCTAATCCTCGCCGTTGAACTGGTCAGAAAAAGAAAATTTGCTAATAAAAGCAAGGTAGAGCAAGAATAAGGAGGCAAAGGGAAAAAAGTTTATATCGAATACAACAAGAGTAATGCTTGCAGAAACATAAGACAAGAAACATTTTAGCAAAACAGAAAACAAGCAGGACGTGCATAAATTGGCACAACCCAAAACGTGTTCTCCAACATGCCAATCCTTTAAATGCGGAAAAAACGCCACCATCTACCGAGGAAACAACGTATGGTGCAGATGGACAGAAGAACAATGCGACGTCGCAAACTGCACATACGCAATGTGCATCAAACGACGCCTACTACCACGGGGAATATGCGGCGAAACCATAAAAAGAAAAACCGTTGAAAAACCACCCGAAGAAATAATCAGCACACCAATCAAGCTTCGGGGAAAAACACTACGCAAGGTGGGAGAAAAAGAACTCTTCTAAACGCAAAAAATATCTCTAGCCATAACACTCGTTTTCTACTTCGCCGGAATCCGTTTAACTACTGGCGGCTTTACTTTTTTCAAGATTCTGTACCCACAAACTATGCATTTGATGTCGCCGCCACGCATCTCAAGCTCCTCTGACGGCACCTTTGCTCCACACCGCACGCACTCGTAAACAATTCCAGAGTTACGTTCCATACACATTCACGCGCCTATACAAAGGAAAACACTCTCCTTTTAAATGTTTCCAGAAGTAGATAACTACGAAAAACGTTGAAAAGACAGAAAAAATCTCTGCGGCAAACTTTGGCAGGAAAACTTTCAAACGAAGCCTTAAACCGCATATTTAATGCGTATGACATCGTAGGCGACGTCGCCATCATACGAACTACGCCGGCAACCGAGAAATACTCAACAACAATAGCAAAGGCCATTATGCAGACGCATAAAAACGTCAAAACAGTGCTCTTACAGGCAAGCCCAGTTCATGGAGATTTTAGAACACGCAAACTTAAACTTGTAATGGGCGAAAACAAAGCCATCACGATGCACGTGGAAAACGGTTGCAAATTTGTAGTTGACCTTGAAAACACCTACTTTTCGCCCAGATTAAGCTACGAGCGCATGCGTGTTGCAAGCCAAGTCAAGCCTAAAGAAGTCGTAGTAAACATGTTTGCCGGTGTAGGGTGCTTTTCTCTGATAATTGCGAGGCATTCAAGCGCCTCAAAAATATATTCAATAGACATAAACCCAAAAGCAGTACAGCTCATGCGGGAAAACATTAGGATAAATGGGTTCTTCGGCAGAGTAGTTCCCTTGCAAGGTGACGCAAAAGAAATAATCGAAAACAAACTTAAGAACAATGCAGACAGAGTCATAATGCCTCTGCCAGAAAAAGCGCTCCAATACTTGTCCTTTGCCATTTTAGCGCTCAAGAAACGAAAAGGCTGGATACACTATTACGACTTTGAACATGCAACAAGAGAAGAAAACCCAATCCAAAAGGTGACAAGACGGGTAACAGAAAAGCTGGAAAGGCTTAATATGTCGTTCAAGATTTCTAATGGACGCATAATCCGCTCGACTGGGCCGAACTGGTATCAGATTGTGCTGGACATTCAGACCATATAGTGATTTGGCAAAGTTAATAAAGAGTCTACCATGCAATGTGTGAAGGAGAAACTGCCATGAAAAGAGAGTTAATGGAAATACTTGCATGTCCAATCGATAAACACCACCCTCTTGAGTTGCACGTTTTTGAAGAGAAAGAAGAAATCGCTGAAGGCATGATTATCTGCCCAAAATGTTTGCGGTGGTACCCGATTCGAGACGAAATCCCAGAGATGCTTCCTGATGAACTGCGCAAAGAGAAGGAAGACTTGCCCTTTTTAGAGAAGTGGAAAGAAAAAATTCCGCAGCAAATACTGCACGAGGGAAAACCGTTCAGACTGAAAACCATTAAAGGCTTAGGCGCACAGAAATGATTAAAGTTTGATTACTTTGCCTTTGACTGACGATTTTAGGGCTGCCTCAGCGATTTGTAGGGCTTTAAGCCCATCCAACGCTGTTATTAACGGTTTTTCTTTTCCAGCAACGCATCTTGCAAAGTGCTGAAGCTCAAGTTTCAGAGGCTCCACCCACGGCAGCCTTGGCTGAACAGTCTCTTTAGCGCTCTCAAGCGTCAGCTCTTGTGTGATGTAATCAAGTTTCATTATGGCTTCGCTGCCAGTTACGGTCAGCAAACGTGTCTTGTAAGGAGTCAACCAGTTTGACTCAACAAAAGCGCTCCTTTCGCCTTCAAAGGTAAGCATGATATGCGCATAGTCCTCGTACTTCTTATGCCGCATGTTCCCAGTCTTTGCGTAGACAGCGACTGGGTCTTCATTAAAAATGAAGCGCATAATGTCCAAGTCGTGGATGGCGGTGTCTTTTACCACGCCAACGTCGCCTAATCTCTCTGGCCACTGAGAGACTCTCTTAGAGGTTGCGCAAACCGCATCGCCTAACGTTTTGTCCTCAATCGCTTTTCTAATCTGTTGTAACCCTGGGATAAAACGCATCAAGAAACCAACTGTAAGGTGCAAGCCTTGTTCTTGTGCTGTTTTCAACAACTGTTGAGCTTGTTTCACGTTTGTCGCCATCGGCTTTTCTACGAGAACATGCTTCTTTGCCTTAAGCGCTTTCATTGCGATTTTTGCAAGACTGGTGGACCATGTGCATATGCTAACAGCCTCAATTTCTTTACTGCTCAACATTTTGCTAACGTTTGAGTATGGTTTAACTTTAAACTGGTCAGCGATAGCCTTGGCTCTCTGAAAGTCTATGTCACAAACGGATAGCAATTCGGTTTCCGCCAGTTCCTTGTACACCCTTGCGTGGTTTCTACCCCAAAAACCTGTACCTATAACGCCTACACCAAGTTTCTTCATCTTGTCCAAACTCCTCTTCCGATTCCGCGATACAGTAATCCTTCCTTTTCAACGCTGGAAGGCTCGAACACTCCTTCAAGATCCACCATCGCGGCAGGCATCTTCATCATAAGCCTCAGCTTTTTCAAATTCAAATTTTTGAATTGGTCGTGGGCAGTAGCGATGATCAAACAGTCCTTACCTTCTATTGCCTCTGTTAATGTTCTAGCAGAATTTATCTGCATATCGGTAATTTGGAAGTCTTGAAGATATGGGTCGTATAAGGATACTCTTGCTCCTCTCTTTTTAAGCAACTCTACGAGTCTAATTAATCCTTTCTTTGGAAAAGAACGGGCATTCGGAATTTGGGATAAGCCTAAAAGCGAAACTTTCGCCGTCCTTAAGGGTTTCCCACAGCACTTCATTGCTTCTCCAGTCAAAGCCACAGCATGCTTAACTGCTTCCTTACCAGCCTCGTTCGCAATCGAGGCAATCCTCAGTTTGAGACCCAAAGTTTCAGCATCTTCCAGCAAAAGGTAAACCTCTTCCTGACTTTCTTCTACAAGCTGGGGAAAGAGCAGAAAATGGGGTTCTTGCGTTTGGGCGAGGCTCAAAACCGTCCAGTAGTCGATGTGTGCTTTTTCGCAAAAGGAGGCCAGCTCGCTTGCAAGAGCATTGCTCACGGTTTTTTGCACATTACCGAAAAGGAATGCCAATTCTGCTTCTTTAACGTGGTGGGTTTTTCTCAGGTTTGTGAATATCGTTCCAAGAATGGTTGAGGCGGCTTCAAGGCTTGCCTTATCAAAAGCAGCCACAATCCTCTGAGAATTTATCAGCGATTTTGTTGTTAGCAGTTCGTCCTTGCTTGCTGGGCTAAAGGCTAACCCGAAATTTGTGCCTGCTTTGAAGCCGGAAGCCATCTCAAGTCCTCTACGAAAGACTTCGTCTAAGACTAAACTTCCCACGAGACTTGCTACAATCAATAGGCTGTAAGGACGAATGTTCGAACCTACCGATTTGCAAAGTTTTTCCATGCTTGAATAGTTTGGTTTCTTTTTTTCGCTGATTTTCACAGGTTCGGTTATGAGGATTATGTCGCTTTGAGAAACTGCCTTTTTCACATCTTCTGTGGCGTTTATGCGGCTGGTTTTTACATGGCTTCTGAGTTTTGTCTCTATGTCGTGCCTTTGGAGGGGGGCCTTTCTTTTGGCGAGAAGGCTAAC
>JAWAPV010000068.1:0-7069 GCA_038894255.1 Bathyarchaeia archaeon | reverse complement strand
GGTCTTTTTGCGGTCTTTTTATGTTGGAGTAATAATCGCAGCAGGCGCAATGATTGGCTGTCTGAGCGCGTGGTCTGCAGGTAACTGGCGTCTGGGCGATCACCTGAATCCTAGCGATCCCGTGTATATGAAGGGAACTACTATGACTTTTGCTGGTATAGTTGTTGCTCAAGTTGGCAATGTCCTTGCGTGCCGAACCAGCAAAGTTTCAATTTTCAAAACAAGCGTGAAAAGCAATAAGTGGGTTTGGGTTGGTATAGCCTCTCAAATCAGTATTCTTTCTCTTATTGTTTATGTAGCGCCGTTGCAACAGTTGTTCGGCACAACGGCCATCGGGCTGGCCGACTGGGCTTATCTGTGGCTTTTAGCTTTAATCGTGCTTTTGGCCGAGGAAACCCGCAAACTTGTCACAAGACACGTAGAAAAATAACCATTTTCGCGAAGTTTTTTATGACCACACACCACAATAACCACCAATGTCAAACAAAGAGTTTTTCATACGACGCTATGAGCAAATGGGCTGGGAATATGCCGAACCAAAACTAAAACAAGCCATAAGAATAAACACTACAAACGCTGACGAAACAAAAGTCCTCAAACGTTTGTCAGCCCGCAGTGTAAAACTCGAAAAAATCCCCTTTCTTAAAAACGGCTACTGGATTTGCAAAGCCAAAACCTCTGTGGGAGCAACAACCGAATACCTCGCTGGCTTATATTCAATCCAGGAAGCAGCAGCCCAAATCCCCGCCACCCAGTTCACCGACCTAACCGACAAGCTGGTTCTCGACGCTTGCGCATCTCCGGGAGGAAAAACAGTTCAGCTTGCAGACTTGATGAAAAACACAGGCGCAATCATCGCCTTAGACATAAAGAAAGACAGGCTTGCAGTTCTGGCGAACCACCTTGAAAGGTGCCGCGTGCAAAACACAATCGCATATCAGCTTGACGCGCGACAAGCTTCTAAACTGAAACTGCTTTTTGACCGTGTGCTTCTTGACGTTCCTTGCTCAGGCAACTTTGCCGCAGACAGAAATTGGTTTAACCGAAGAACAATTCAAGATGTGGCAAGAAACGCCCTTTTACAAAGGGAAATACTAGCCGAAACTGTTAAGGTACTAAAAGATGATGGCGAAATGGTTTACTCCACATGCTCGCTGGAACCCGAAGAAAACGAGTTAAACATTGATTGGGCAATAAAAAATTTGGGCGTTGAAACCGTAAAAATCGACTGCATCGGAAGCGAAGGCCTAACAAATTTCTCGGGAAAAAAACTTGACGACACAGTTGCAAATTGCAGAAGAATCTGGCCAGAACAAACGCAAGGCTTCTTTGTTTGCAAGCTAAGAAAACGAAGGTGAAAAAACGAAACTAATAAAAGATTTCGCCAACAAGTTCGGAGCAACCCTCCAAATCGACAACCAATATATTGTTAAAAAACAGAATAGGCTTTTTCTCCTAAATCAAAAAGTGAAAAACCTAATCTCAAAAGACTTTTTTTACGCAGGCCTCTACCTCGGAAAAATCAAAAAAGGAGTTTTCTTTCCCAGTTTTCCATTGTTAACTATGATCGGCGCAAACGCCCCAAACAAGGTTTTTGTTGATGAGAAAGCAGAATGGCTTTTCACATGCGGCAGAGACCTGTTCCGACAAGGAATCATAACCGTAAAGGGTTCAAAAGAAAAAGGAGCCTATACACTTGTTTTTAGCAGGCACGGTGAATGTTTAGGTTTCGGCAAAATCATCGGCAACATAAAGACAGAAAAGGATAAGCATAAGGTTGTTATCAAAAACATTTCCGACATAGGTGACTTCCTGAGAAGAGAAGAAAAGCAGTAGAGCGCGTGTTTGCTGATGTCAAAGCCTTTTATGATGAGACTTGACATGATTCAGCCGAGTCAACTTTACATCTGCACTGAAAAACTTGAAGCTGTGATGCAGATTCTTAAAGCAAATCCCAGATCGATGGAGCCCATTCCAATAAAAAAGCTTGGAAACGAAATAATTTTCGTTGATGGACATACCAGAGCCTTCGCGGCATATTTACGCGGCGAAACTGAAGTCAAGGTTTACTGGGAAGATGAAGAACTGGATTGGGACGCTTATGCGATATGTGTGGGTTGGTGCAAGAAAGAGGGAATTAGGACAATTGCTGATTTAAAAAACAGGATAGTGAATGAAAAAGAGTATGAGGAACTGTGGCTTAACCGTTGCGAAGAGATGCAGCGTGGTTTGAAGCTGAAAAGTGAAAAACTTTAGCTCCACCGTTTAAGCTCTATTATTGGTTAGGATTTGGTTTGCCTTTTCCTTGTAAAGCCTATAATCGTTCTCTGAAAACAAAACGAACGTTACGTTCTCAAGCTTGCCTTCCTTTTTCAGGAACTCCTTAACTGTGGTAAGCGCAACGACGCTTGCTTTCTCTATCGGATAACCATAAGCTCCAGTGCTTATTGACGGAAAAGCCAAAGACTTCAGCCCATTCGTAACCGCCAACTTTAAGCAGTTTCGGTACGCTTCTGCTAACAAGGCTTCTTCACCAGAGAAGCCTCCGCGCCAGATTGGGCCAACCGTGTGAATAACATGTTTAGCTTTCAAGTTGCCACCAGACGTCATTACTGCTTTTCCAACCGGCAAACCATTAGGCCACTGGGTAGCTCTAATGCGTTTGCATTCTTCAAGGATTTTTGGTCCGCCTTTACGGTGGATTGCCCCATCAACTCCGCCGCCGCCCATAAGAGAAGAATTTGCGGCATTAACAATAGCGTCAGTGTCCATTTCGGTTATGTCGCCTTTGACTAGGCAAATTTCTGTTTTGCCCACACTAAATTTCTCCGTGCTCATTTCCCTCACCAACGTTATAAGGAAAATGTTCTTTTTCTTTTGCTAATATTTTATTTTTCTCAGCCAACTTTAGCGGAAAAAACAATCATTTTTCCGTAAACAAGCTGTTCGAGTCTGGCCTATTTCTGAGGTTTTCCGAAGAATTTCTGTTGCATAGCTATCACTTCAGTACTGTTTTTTGCTTTTGCATATTCTTGCAGTAGCTCGCGGTTCAATTCAAGGAAAGTGTGGCCCCATCTGAAAACCGAAAGCAGTTTTTCAGCCTCTTCTCCGAAGCCAGCAATAAAGAGTGCTGCGGCTAAAGCTTCAACTGTGCTAAGTCTCGTAGGCTGAGCATAGTTTGTAGGGTTTCCAGCAACCAGAATAGGCAAGCATCGCGATGTTCCCCGAGCGTGTTTCGATAATACTTTTTCGGCATGTTCCCAACTGCAATCCAAAGCCGCTAAACCGCATTGCTCCACTCTCGCTCGGTCCGCTGGTGAAAAAGCCACCTTCGAAAAAGGGTTAAGAACAACCGCCTTTTTTGGCAAGTATCTCATCTGCGGCACAACCCGTGCCAACCCATGTCTACCCAGCTTCAACGCAGTACATTTTTTTGGGTCGCACTGTCCAGCTTGGTAAACAACGATCTTAACGCGGGCATTCACGTGTTTCTTCGCACCAACAAGTGTCTCATTGGATTGTTCAGAACTTTAGGAATTTGGTCGATTAGGTCTGTTGCAGTCATGTGGTATCCTTTTTTGGCAAACACAAAATCTCCTGCTGCACCGTTTACAAAGGCTCCAGCAACCGCAGCTTCGAATGGATCAGCTTTCTGAGCTAAAAACGCACCTACAATTCCTGAGAGAACGTCTCCAGTTCCGCCTACGGTCATGCCAGGGTTGCCTGTAAAATTAAGCTTAATGCGCTTTCCGTCAGAGATTATGTCTGTGGCTCCTTTCAGCAATACGACAGCGTTTAATTTTTCAGCAGTTTTACGCACATGCTCAACTCTCTTATCAAGATCTTCAGGAGACCTTTCACCTGTAAGTATAGCATATTCTCCAGCGTGAGGCGTTAAGACTAGAGGTGTTTTAAGCCTGCGTGCGGTTTTAGCAAAGGCCTTCAGCCCATCAGCATCCAAAAGCAAAGATTTCCCGCAATCTTCAATAAGCCTAACTAAGGCTACAGTTGCCTCTTCTGTTTCGCGGTGCGTGCCAAGACCCGGTCCAAGAACCACGGCGTCAACCTTTTCAACATAAGCTTTTAACCCGGCTACATTGCTTGGGTTTAAATGTTCGCCGTCAAGCTTTATTGTTATCAGATCGGCGGAAATTGCCGATATAGCTTGAGCCGTTTTTTCTGGCGCAGCAACATAAACCAAGTCAACGCCAGTCCGCAGGCTACTTAAAGCTACTAAGGCGGGTGCGCCAGAGAAAGTTTCGCTTCCGCCAACTACTAGCAGGCGGCCGTAATCCCCTTTGTGTGACTCGGAAGGGCGTGTTTTGATGATGCTTGTAACGTCGCCTGGTCCTGCGTATCTTTCAAACTCTCTGGGCACGCCAATATCCTTAACCAAAAGCTGGCCAACATGTTTTTTGGCTTTTTCCAAACCTGGTTTTGCTTTGTAAAAGGTTATTGTAAGGTTTGCTTTTACTGCTGTGCCCAAAATTTTGCCGGTGTCAGCGTCGACGCCCGTTGGTATGTCCACTGCAACCTTGAACGCTTTTGTGGAGTTGATCTTTCTGGCCATCTGTAGTATTGGCGGTTTCAGCGTGCCTTTTGTTCCCGTTCCAAGCAAAGCGTCTATGATTACGTCAGCAGAGATTTCCGGTATTAGCGTGCTGTCGTAGGCTTCAAAAATCTGGATGGTTTCCTTTAAGAATTGGAGTGCCTTCCAATTCGTTAAGGCTGCTTTGTCGGTTATTTGTTCTCCTTTCCCAGCAACTATTATTGTGACTTTGAAACCCATTGAGGCTAAGTGTCGTGCTGCAACGAAACCGTCTCCACCGTTGCCGCCCAACCCGCAGAAAACCAGTACAGATTTGTTCGCTTTGAATCGTTTGGAAACCTCCAAAGCTATGCTGTAACCGGCGTTTTCCATCATTAAAAGCCTAGGAACGCCAAAGTATTCCGCGTTTTGCTCAAAGGCACGCATTTGGCGGCTTGTTATTGTTCCTTCATCTTCTTTTTTCACTGACATGTCGTTTCCCAAAACATTATACTTCGCAGTTAAGATAAGTTTATTCTTATAAACCAGCCTTTTTCGTGTCTGTTTTAATCTCGACGTGCAGTAAAATATTTTAATGCACAATTACAAAGAATAAGTTAGGAGATTTAAATGCCAACAGCATTCGTGTTGATAAACACAGAAATAGGCTCAGAAGCTGACGTCCTCAAAGAACTCAAAAAGGTTGAAGGAGTTGACGAAGCCTTCGCCGTCTACGGAGTCTACGACATTATTGCGCGCGTAAAAGCAGACAGCATGGATAAACTTAAAGAAACGGTAACATGGCGAGTTCGCAGGCTAGACAAAGTCAGATCAACGCTCACAATGATAGTCGTAGAAGAAAGCAAATAACAACCCTCCTCTTTTTTGTTATCTACACGTAAAACAGATTTCACTTTGAAAATGCTTCTTGCAATGTGGCTATAGGCAAGCAATTTTATTCTTCAATTGCATATGCTTCCAGAGAGGTAATAGATGACTCTTCATACAATGCACATAGGTTTCGACGACACTGATTCAACGAGAAAAGGCTGCACAACCTACATAGTAGCGTTATTAGTGGAAAAGCTGGAAAGGCTCGGGGTCAAATTTGTTGATTATCCTAACTTGATTCGGCTAAACCCCAACGTGCCTTGGAAAACAAGAGGGAACGGCGCACTCTGCTTAAGACTTCAATTTAATAGCAATTTTGAAGAGAAAATCAAGGAAACAGTGCTTGAAACAGTAGAAGAAAATTCTGACTTAGCCGCTGAAGGCACAGAGCCAGGCATAGTCTTCTTTAAAAGTGCAACAATTCCCAGAGAGCTGAAAATGTTTGCCAAAAAAACCATTACGGACATTGTTACTTTTCAAGAGGCTTTAAAGCTGCTACGCAAGTTTAAGGCAGAAGCTTTCGGTTTCAAAAGCGGCCAAGGCATAATCGGCGCGCTCGCAGCAGTTGGAGAAAACCTTAACGCCGATCACACATACGAGCTTATTGCTTATCGCGCTCAAGAAAATTGGGGTTCAACGCGCAGGGTCGATGACACCTCAGTTTTTAGCATGGATAAAGCAACTGCTCCTTACACGTTTAACAATATGGATGCTGAGAAAAGAAGAATAGTGATAACTCCTCGTGGACCTGACCCCATACTTTTTGGCATCAGAGGCGAAAGCCCTGAAATCGTAAAAAAAGCTTTTGGCATGGTTAAACCGCTTGAGCCTGTGGATAGGTGGGTAGTCTTTCGCACGAACCACGGGACAGATGCTCACCTTGTGAGGATCAGAAGTTTAAGCGAGGCAAGACCATACATGTCGATTATTGCTAAAGGAGTGGTTTCAGTAAATCCCCGCATTGTACCATTGAGACATGTGGTTTTTTCTGTGGAAGACGGCAGTGGAGAGATCGATTGTGCTGCATATGAGCCTACTGGAGAATTGCGCAGAAAGGCAAGGGAGTTGATTGTTGGCGACAAAGTGGAAATTTACGGAGCGGTACGCTCGTTTGGTAAGGGTAGGCCTTTGACGGTGAATCTTGAGAAAATCCGTGTTCTGCATCTTGCACCTAAATTCGCCTATAGTAATCCTTTCTGCGACAAATGTGGTAAAAGGTTAAAGTCGATGGGTGCTGGCAAAGGTTTCAGGTGCGAGCGATGCGGTTTGCGCTATGAAACTAAGGCTAAGCTGAAGGTCAAAGCGGAACGCGCTATTCAGAAAGGATTGCACGTTACTTCAACGCGGTCTCAGAGGCACTTGACTAAACCTCTTAGGCGTTATGGTTTGGAGAAGCGCCACGCCAAAGTGAACCTTGTTGATTGTTGGCATTCGCCTTAGGTAAGCTATTTTTCGTCAACTTTGAAGATTTCGCAAAGCATCTGGTAAAGCTCGTCGCCGCCTTCAACTTTTGAGAACAGGTCTTTTTCAGCTTTTAGCACGCGTCCCATTGTCTGGTAGGTTCGCCGCCATTCCAGTTCGCTCCACATTAGCTTATAGTTTTTATGTTCTATCCAAGCGCGGAAAATTAAGACTGTAAACATGCCTAGC
>JAWAPV010000067.1:0-7088 GCA_038894255.1 Bathyarchaeia archaeon | reverse complement strand
TATCGAGCGCATAACAGACTGGAAATTCTCTATCGAAAATAACCTTAAGCCAATCCCAGTTATCCGCAGCACAAGCGGCCATCAGCTGAAATATCTTCCAGCGCGCCACCGAAACCTGTCAGGCGAAGTTACCTTCGAGTTCGAGGATAAAGCCGAGTTTGACGAAACCATTAACGACTCCGAGTTTAGTTTGCAATTCAACCTTGGCAGCGGCAACAGCGCCTTGTTCACCTACTGCAAATGGGAACTTGTTCAGACGCCCGTCCGTGTAGAAGACCTTGCCGCGCTTAAGGCTCGTTTCGTGGCTAAAGGCTTAACACTAAGCTGAATGGAGGCTGCAAAATGAGCGAAGTTAAGGTTCTTGAAAACTTTGGAAGAGACGCTGATCTACGCCGAAGGTGGTTGAAGACGTGGGAATCACTTGGCACCCGCATTTTGCGTATGCCTCAGTGGATGCAGAGCATCGTGCTGGAAGACGTTAACACGGCTATCAAAAACCGCATAGCAGTTATGGAGATGATTTTGAATGCGAACCGAAAGCATCGAACTTGACGACCGTTTCGGAAGCGAATACGCGGGGCGCTACGTGCTTGGCGAAATCACTTGGGCGAAGCGCAGCCGCATAATACAGAAGCACACGAAATACCACCCATTAACAGGGCAAGTAGTAAGCAGCGACTTTATCGCCATCCAAGCTGAAACCATCTGGGCTTCGCTTAGAGAGCAGCCGCTGCACAAGCCTGTGACGCTTGAGAAGCTGCTTGGTGAAGAAGACGGAATTCCCATAGGCTTAGGCGAACTGCTCAGCCAAGTTGCCAATAGGCTCAACAGCGTCACACAAGAAGAAAACTGTTTTTTATTAGGGCAATCAGAAGGCAAAAGCCAAACCTCGTGCTTACCGATTTCAGACTCTGCAAAGAGTTCGGTTGGACACCGCGTCAGCTCGCTAAACAGCCAGCCAAAACCGTCCAGCAGTTCATCATAATTCTGAATGAAATGGACAAGCAGACGGAGGAAGAACGGCAAAAAGCGGAGAGAGAAGCAAAATGGCGATCGAAATAACATGCGACATTGAAGGCGTTGACGAGTTAAAGGCTGCCATGCAAACGTTCGATTCTGCGATGCAGAAAAAAGTATATCAACAGTTGGCAAGCTGGGTAGCAAACGTCATAGCATTAGCTAAACAAATGGCTCCAGTTAGAACAGGGCATTTGCGGAGTTCCATTTATGCAAAGATTAACGATTGGGTTGTCGAAATCAACGCAGAAGCCACATACGCACTATTTGTTGAGCTTGGCACACGCTACATGCAGGCTCAGCCTTACCTTTACCCAGCTATTCAGGAGTATTTGCCACAGCTTGAGGCCATCATCTGCGAGGCTGTTGACGCTGCTAAGACGGAGGCAGGCTTGCAATGAGCTTCAGAGAAATCGCAGTAACGATAAGGGCTGTTAACCGTGCAAGCCACGAGTTTGCAAGGATAAGCGCAGACGCTGAGTCGCTGACTTCGACGATTAAGAGTCTTGGCTCGGCTATCGCGGGTTTAGGCGCCACTGGAACCGCTATTGGGCACATAGCGCGTCAGTTTGGATTGCTGAATGACCAGCAGGCTCGCGTGTTCAACAGCGCCATGATGGTAATCAGCGTTATGGGCATGTTTATGCGTTCAAGCTGGGGCGTGGCAGTTGCTCAAAAAGTCTATGCTGCCGCTTGCTGGGTGGCAACCGCGGCACAGAATGCCCTAAACATTAGCTACGCGACTTTTCTCGCTTTAACTGGCGTCGGAATCGGGGTCATTATTGCAGCGGCGGCTGCCATGTGGTACTTCGCAAGCCAAATGAACGCTGCTACCGCAAGCGTCCAAAGCTTCAACGCTGCCGCGAGCGAGATGAGCAGTTACGGTCGAGGCGTCAAAAGAAGCGGGGAAGAGGAGCTCTACAGGCGTGGTGTTGAAGGATGAGCGTGGAGCTTCCAAGGGTTTATGTAAGTTTTGGCAGTGTAGTTCCACCCGAAGCCGACATTATCAGCCTTCGGGTGCACCTTGGCTGCACGCGGGAAGTCAGCAGCTTCGAGTGTCTTCTTCAAAACTGGAACAGAAAGTACAGCCAAGGCGGAGATTACCCTATAAGTCTTGGCGCAACAGGCATTGTTAAGATTGGTAGAGGCAGCAGTCTTCCGATGATTATGGCTCAAAGGTGTGAGGCTCTCAGCTACGAAAGCGTTGCAAACGAGAATTACGTGCGCGTAAGTGGACGATGCTACGGCGAGAAACTTTTTAGAAGAATAGTCACTAAGACTTACGTGAACCAGAAGGGTGAAGCCATAGTCAAAGACGTGCTGGACAACTTTGTGGGTCTAAGCCACACGCGAGGCGGCAACGAGCTTGTCAAAGACACGGACACCACTTACGCTTTGCTTGATTACCAAGACGTTCCCGCGTTTGACATCATAAAGTATATTGCTGAAACCGCTGACGACAACGGTGTTATCGGCTACGATTTCCGCGTGGCGCCAGACGGGTGCTTCGAGTTTTTTCCACGTTTAAGCAAAGCTTCAAACATCAGCCTGACCGACAAGATTGAAAGCAGCGAATACGTTAAGAATATTCATGGCGTACGTAACAAGATAACCGTGCTTGGCTACGCGGGACGTTTTCTGCCTTCAGACAAAGATGACTGGACCGAGTCAACTTCGGGCTGGCAAACCCTTGTCAGCGGCAACACATTGGAGCTTGAGAACACTGAGGTTAAGGTAGGCAGCTACAGCCTCGAGGGCCACAGCGGAACCAGCGTGTCCCCGCGTAGATGCAGATTCCGCAAAACCTTCACAGCCGAAAACATGAAACAAGGCGTCACTTTGAAAGGTTGGTATGGAAGCTGGCTATATCAGAACCCCGGCGACTGGGACTGGCAGGCGGTTAGGCTTCTGGCACCTGACTCAAGCAACTACTTTCAGGCAAGCTTGCCCTACGACAGCGTGGTTTACTGGCGAATGTTTCAGTTTCTACTCGGCCCCAACAACGAGTACAACGCGGTTGAAAACCCGAACGGCCAGTGGACGAAAACTGGAAACCCCGACTGGAGGCAAATCAGCGGAATCGAGTTTGACGTGCAACACCACAGCACCAGCGAAGACTTGGTGGTGAGAGTTGACGGGCTGTTCTTCGAGGGACTACGTTTCAAAGCAACCGAAGAGGATTCTGCAAGCCAAACCGCCTATGGACTGCGCGAACTCGTTGAGGTAGATGAGGAGCTTTACAGCAACAGCGAATGCAGCCTTAAAGCACAAGCCTTGCTTGACCACCTCAAGAGCCCCGTGGAAAGCCTAACCATCAGAAGCACGGTCATCGACTACGGCGACACACCAATTTTAGCCGGCGACAAGGTCAGCGTGACGTTGCCTAACGAAAACGTGAGTGGAGACTTTCGCGTGGCAAGCGCAGAATACCTTGTAGATGCAAAGACGCAGACGCTTGAGGTCGGCTTGGAACTCGGGCGGGAGAAGCCTTTGCTTGCCGACTACCTTTATGCTCTCAAGGCGAAAACAAACAGTTTAAGCAAACTCAAAATTGCCAAGAGGGTTTAACATAATGGCCCACAGAAGCCGACGTGCAGTGATTGAAGTGCGGGAAGAGGTGCACAGCAGAGTGAGGAAGCTGGCTTTGTTGAATGACTTGCGGATTTACGAGTTAGCTAACGCGCTGATTGAAGACTGCTTGAAAGACGAGGCGCGGGTTAGCGCGCTTGTTAAGCAATTAAAAGTTAAGAAGCGTGCTATATGAGGGTGTTTAGTACCGATTTCGGGTCCATCCATGTTTGACCGCCATGCTAACGAACAGAGCGATAAGAATTATAAACAGCCCAAATTCCAACGGCACAAGCCACCACGTCAGCCAGTAAGCCAACGGAGCATAGTTCAAGAACCACGCTCCTCTAATTGCCCAGTCTAATCCTCCTTCTCTCCGCATTTCGCTTCTTAGGTTGTTGATGCTTTTGTCATACCAGTCTTCCACAAGTATGGGGTTAGTGTTGTTCTGTGACATCTGCGCATAAGCCGCTTGATAAGAGTCTATCCTTCTTATCAACTGACGGAAATAATCTTGCTGAGCAGCAAGGCTGTTTTCATAGTTTTGCTCCCAATACCAAGGGCTACAATAAGTAGTATTAAAATCATAGCCGCTGAATGTAGAGTTCATCTGCGCCCAAATCACGTTAATCTGGTCTTCTATCCCTTCAAAAGTGGCCTGATCCAACGCCATGGTAACGTGGCCGCCAAAGAGTCGGTTGTACTGCGCTTGAGCAGGCAGCCATATTGCAAGTATGGCTGCAGCGGGGATTGCTATTATGATTATAAGTACGGCTATTGCTAACCAGAGTAGTTTCATGAACTTCTAGGGCTCCTTTTCAAACTTAAATGTAAGTTCAATTATTAAGGTTTTATTTTAGTTTGGCTGTGTGTTTTCTGCTTTTTTTGTTTTTGCTAAACGCTTTTATAAATGCACAGTTTAACCTTTCCTTATGTCGAGAAAGAGTGCCCAGCTTTTTGTTTTCTTGAGCCACGATGTAGATTGGGGTAAGAAAGGGGCACCGTTGCAACATGTTCTGGCTAGAAAGGACCGGTTTGACAGTGCTGTTTTGCGTGATTTGGAAAAGAAGAATCCTTATCAAAACGTTTCAGAGGTTCTGGAGATTGAAGAAAGGCTGGGGGTGAAGTCTACCTTCTTCTTTAGGACTTTTGTAAAGTATTCGCAACATCCTCCGCCGCCTTACGATTTGAGCGAGTATAGACGGGATATTAAGTGTATGGTTTCGGGCGGTTGGGAGGTTGCTCTTCATGCTGACAAGATTTCTTGTGAAGCTTTGGGTTTGCTCAAAAAGGAGAAGGCAGAGCTTGAAAAAGTTGCTGGCGTGAAGGTTTATGGCAATAGGGTTCATTACACTTTGGGAAATGCGCTTGATACGGCTCTTTTTCGTAACCTTAGGTTGCTTGGGTTTAAGTATGATTCTTCGGTGAAGCATGACAGGGAAAAGTTTTCAGAAGATTTCGGGTATTTCGTGAAGGACGAGTGTATTGTTTTTCCAATAACGTTGATGGACGCGTTAATTTTCCATTACAACGTGAGAAGCGAGCTGGAAGTTTTGAAAACGGTTAAGCGCGCAGTTAACATGTGTAGAAGTTTAAAGGGAACAAAAAAGATTTTGACGATAGACTGGCATGACTGCTCCTTGAAGATGAAGTATGGAAGAAAATACGGGGAAGTTTTGGCTTATCTAGTTTCGCAAAAAGACATCGCCATAAAAAGGGGCATCGAACTGGCGAATATGATTGAGAAAGGAGAAATGTAATTTAAAAAAGTTAAATAACATTAAAAGCAAAAGCGTCAGAAGCATGTCCAGAAGGGAGCAGCATTTGACCAACGTGTTAGTTACAGGCGCAGGCGGAATTGGCGGAAACAATTTTGTGCGCGCCCTGCGATTAGCAGAAAAGCAGTTGGGCAAAAAACTGTTTATAGTAGGCACAGACCACAACCCGCATTACCTACAGATGGCGATGTTGGATGAACGGTTTATTACTCCAAGACACGATGACCCCACTTTTATTTCAACCCTTTTAAAGCTGATAAAGAAACACAAGATTCGCTTTCTGCATCCACATCCCAGCAGCGAGGCACGGTTGGTTTCTGGTAGCACTGCCTTGTTTAAGAAGGCGGGTGTTCGCACGTATCTTCCGAGACTTTCGTCGATAGCGCCTGACAAGTTGAAGATCTTTGAAGTTCTTTCGCGACATGAAGTTTCGACGCCGAAGACAGTGGCGGTAAAGTCCGAGCGCGATGTTGAGTTTGCTTTTTCGAAATTTGGTCGTCCTTTGTGGGTTCGAGCTAAAAGCGGTGCTGGCGGTCGTCTCGGGTTGAAGGTTAACTGTCTAGAAGAGGCGAAGCTTTGGATGCAGCTTAACGCGTTGCAGGGAAGAGCCAAGCTTGAAGACTTCATAATTCAAGAGTATTTGCCTGGGAGAGACCTTGCTTTCGACTCGCTGTGGTTTAGGGGAAAGCTGGTTACTTCTTATGCCAGGGAACGTTTGGAATACCCGTTGAAGCATGTTTCGCTTTCAGGAATCACGGGGACGCCTAGCGTGGCGAGAATTATACGCGACGAGGAAGTGAACAGGGTTGGAGTGAACGCGGTGAAAGCTTTGGACGATGAGCCGCACGGGTTTTTTTCTGTTGACATGAAATGCGACCGCGAAGGCAAGCCTGTTGTGACAGAGGTTGACGGCAAGTGGCATACTACGGCTGCGCTTTGGGGGTACGCGTTTGCCAAAGCTTTCAGGAAACCCGAGTATAATGTTGCGTATCTCTATTTGGAGTTGGGGCTTTTTGACAAATTGGACGTGAGTGTGCCTTTGGCTGACTTTTTTCCGTGCGATTGCTATTTGGTTAGGCAGATGGATGCGGGTGTGATTCTCAAGTGTGATGATAAAGTATGGCAAATAGCATAGCGGGCGAAGGCAAAATTAGGGCGGTGGCTTTGGATTTTGAC
Organism: Bathyarchaeia archaeon; assembly: GCA_038894255.1. Lineage (GTDB taxonomy): Archaea > Thermoproteota > Bathyarchaeia > Bathyarchaeales > Bathycorpusculaceae > JAWAPV01. The sequence continues at coordinate 549 of JAWAPV010000067.1, read as the reverse complement.
GGCGTAGTTACGAGGCTTGAGGTAGACTGGAAGGCAGCCATTCAACAAGCGTCTAGGGTTGCTGGGCGCGAAGTTAAGAGTTTGCTTGCTTTTTATGAAAGTTTTCACAGCACTCCGCTTTTTCAGCTGGTCAGTAGGGAAATGGAGAAGCTTGAGTTGAAGGCGCTGGAAAAAGCGAAGCCGATGCCTTTTTTGAAAGAGTTTCTTGAGAAGGCTTCGAGTTCCAATGTCGAGGTTTTCTTGGTTTCTATGCAGAGCACGGCGGTGGTTGACTGCTTTCTAAGACGGCATGACTTGTCGCGTTTTTTTAAGGAAGTTTTGACAAGAGATGCTTTTCCGAGCAAGAAGGCTGAGGTTGAGCATATTTTGAACTGTTTGAGGTTGAAACCTGAAGAGGTTCTTTTGGTTGACGATTTAGAGCGGAACATAGTGCGGTGTGGAGAGCTGGGCATCAGATGCTTCCATTTTAAGCCGCAACAAGATCGTGACGCTTTAAAAGAAATGTGGCTTACTTTGGCCAAGCTGGTTTGCGGCGAAAGTTGTTGCTGA
>JAWAPV010000066.1:0-7118 GCA_038894255.1 Bathyarchaeia archaeon | reverse complement strand
AAAGCCGTAGCGGACGACCAGCAAGGCAGCGAAGCCACGCTAAAAGTGGGATCAATAATTCTTGCCCCAGGCTTCGAGCCGTTCGATGCGAGAAAAAAAACTGAGTACGGGTACGGACGCTATCCAAACGTGGTTACAAGTGTTGAATTTGAACGCATCTTAAGCGCGTCGGGACCTTTCGGCGGGCTGGTTCTACGGCCTTCAGACGGCGAAATCCCAAAGAAAATTGCTTTTATACAGTGTGTAGGTTCAAGAGATTTTCAGCTTGGCAACAACTACTGCTCAGCCGCGTGCTGCATGTACGGTATGAAAGAAGCCGTCATAGCAAAAGAGCACACGCCCACAAACCTTGACTGCAAAATCTTCTTCATGGACATGCGCGCGTACGGCAAAGAATTTGACATGTACTATGAGCGGGCCCAAGGCGAGTGGGGCATACAGTTTGTGCGCTCAAGAGTGGCTACTGTAACAGAAGACCCGCAGACTCACAACCTTCACATTCACTACGTAGAAAACGAGACACCTAAAACTGAAGAATTCGACATGATTGTCCTGTCAGTCGGCATGACCCCCCCAAAAAACGCCGAACAACTAGCCAAAATCCTAGGAATCAAACTCAACAACTACAAGTTCTGCGAAACATCAACCTTCGCGCCAGTCGAAACATCAAAAGAGGGAATCTTTGTTTGCGGCGCCTTCTCCGCCCCAAAGGACATTCCGGAAAGCGTGGCACAAGCAAGCGGTGCAGCAGCCAAAGCCATGAGCGTCGTGGCTTCTGAGAGAGGAACCCTTGTCGAATCAAGAGAGTACCCCCCTGAGCGAGACGTGAGCGCTGAAGAACCGCGCATTGGAGTTTTCGTATGCCACTGTGGAATCAACATCGGCGGAGTGGTTAACGTTCCCGAAGTAGTTGAATACGCCAAAACCTTGCCAAACGTGGTTTACGCAGAAGCAAACGTATACACCTGCTCGCAGGACACGCAGAAACTCATAAGAGACAAAATCATAGAAAACAAACTTAACCGTGTAATCGTAGCCTCGTGCACACCACGCACCCATGAACCTTTATTTAAGGAAACTGTGCAGGAAGCAGGCCTAAACCCCTACCTCTTCGAAATGACGAACATCCGCGACCAATGCAGCTGGGTGCACATGCACAACCCTGCTGAAGCTACCCAAAAAGCCAAAGACCTTGTCAGGTCCATAGTTGCGAAAGCTAAGCTTCTGAAACCACTACAGAAACCCTTGATAAGCGTTACGCCCGTCGCTCTGGTTCTCGGCGGCGGAGTTTCAGGCATGACCGCGGCGTTGGAAATTGCGAAACAAGGCTTTGAGGTTCACATTGTAGAGAGAGAGGCGGAACTTGGCGGGCATCTGCGCAGAATCCATTACCTGCTTGAAGGAACGGAAAACCCCACAGAGAAAATGAACCAGCTGATTGATGCTGTAAAAAATAATGAAAAGATACACGTGTACACAAGCTCGGAAGTCGTTGATGTCCACGGTTTTGTAGGCAACTTCAAATCGGCAATAAAACAGAAAAACGGCGAGAAAAAAGAGGTTGAACACGGCGTAGTCATCGTAGCCACGGGAGCAGAAGAATACAAGCCAAAAGAGTATTTATACGGCAAACACCCATGCGTAGTAACTCAGCACGAGCTTGAAGAGAAAATTGCGAAGGGCCAATTCAAAGCAAAAAACGTCGTTATGATTCAATGTGTAGGTGCCAGAAACGAGGAGCGCCCCAACTGCGCAAGAATCTGCTGTGGGCAAGCAATCAAAAACGCGTTAAAAATAAAAGAACTAAGCCCCGAAACAGAAGTCTACATTCTATATAAGGACATGCGAACCTACGGCTTCAAAGAAGACTACTATCGCACTGCCGCAATGAAAGGCGTCTTATTTGTTAATTATGAGGATGAAAGAAAACCCGAAGTCTCCTGCAACAACCAAACTCTAAAAGTGCGTTTCTGGGAGCCAGTTCTGCAGGAAGAAATAGAAGTAGAGCCAGACCTCGTGGTTTTAAGCGCGGCCACTGTTCCCAACAGTGACAACAAACATGTTGCAGAACTGTTCAAAGTTCCCTTGACGAAAGATGGCTTCTTCCTTGAGGCGCACATGAAACTTCGACCCGTAGACTTTGCAACCGACGGCGTTTTCCTTTGCGGCATGGCTCACTCGCCAAAATATATCGATGAAAGCATTGCACAGGCTTGTGCGGCTGCTGCAAGGGCGGCAACGGTGCTTTCGAAAAAGACGATTGAGATGGAAGGAATTATCGCAAACGTATCTGAAGATTTATGTAGTGGTTGCCGAATTTGTGAATATCTGTGTCCATACAGTGCTATCGAGATGAAGGATAAAGAAGGCAAGTTTATGGCACACGTAATTGAAGCCTTATGCAAAGGATGCGGCGCGTGTGGAACAGCGTGCCCAACCAAAGCCATCACAATGGGGCACTTCACAACAGACGAAATACTTGCCCAAGTCAAAGCCGCCTTGGTGGAGGTTAAAGCATGAGTGAAAAAAACGGTTTTGAACCAAAAATAATCGGTTTCCTCTGCAACTGGTGCTCCTACGCTGGAGCCGACCTTGCAGGCGTAAGCCGAATCCAATATCCTCCAAACATACGAATCATACGCGTCATGTGCAGCGGCAGAATCGACCCCGCCTTTGTTCTTGAAGCTTTCAAAAACGGCGCAGACGGCGTCCTCGTCGCGGGTTGCCACCTCCCATCCGACTGCCACTACATTAGTGGGAACTTTAAAGCGTTAAGACGCGTAACATTACTGAAGAAGGTTCTCAAGGAATTTGGTGTTGAGCCAGAACGCCTGCGGCTGGAATGGATTTCAGCCAGTGAAGGAGACCGTTTTGCCCAAGTTGTCCGCGAAATGGTTGCAGACATAAAGAAACTTGGTCCAAACCCCATAAAAGTTAGCTAAGGCGAGTTTAGATGGAGGGCAAGGTTCAAAAAACGATAACCGCATCCGAAATCGACCCGACTTTCAAGTATGAAGTTCTAAAGCTACACGGGGGCGAAAAGCTCCTCCGATGTTTTCAATGTGGAACCTGCACTTCTGACTGCCCAGTTGCACGTTTCAGCGACACCTACAGGCCTAGACAGATTATCCGCATGGCCCAGCTGGGTTTGAAAGATAGAATTTTGGACAGTGACACCTTGTGGCTGTGCGCGTCGTGTTTTACGTGCACAGACAGATGTCCACAAGACGTAGAAGTAGCCAGCGTAATACGCGTCTTGAGAAACTTGGCTGCTGAGAAAGGGCACGTTCCACAAGTGTTCAAAGAACAATGCGCCAGCATACTAGAATCTGGCTACGCCTACCGCATTCCTGAAACCCGAGTTAAAAAGAGGGAATCCGCAGGGCTACCGCCATTACCGAAGTGTAATCCTGAAGGCTTGAGCAAGACTCTCAGAAACGTCAGCTTTCTAAAGTTCATGAGAGAGAAAGGTGGTTAAATTGGCGCAGCCTAAATACCTCATCTTTCTCGGATGCGCAATTCCCTACAGGGTTTCTGCCTTCGAAATTTCAGCCCGGAAAATCCTTGCAAAGCTCGGAGTTAAACTTGTCGAAATGCCCGAGTTCAACTGTTGCGGCTTACCTTTAGACCCCGTAAGCCATGAAATGATGCTGATTTTGGCAGCGAGAAACTTGGCGCTGGCTGAAAGAGAAGGCCTAAACATCGTCACACTCTGCCCAGGCTGCGCTGGAACACTTAAAAAAGTCAACAAGATGCTTAAGGAAGACCGAAAACTAATGGAAGAAGTCAACAGCCACCTTAAAGAGGCAAACTTGGAATATAGAGGAAGCATAGACGTTAAGCATTTCGTGCAAGTTCTCATCGAAGACATTGGGCTAGAAAAAATCAAAGATTCCGTTGTTAAGCCGCTAACAAACTTGAACGTGGCTGAGCATAACGGCTGCCACATTTTAAGGCCAAAAGAGTTCATCGGCTTCGACGACCCCGAAAACCCCAAAACACTCAAAACCTTAATAGAACTTACAGGCGCCCATTGCTTGGATTACATGGATGAGAACGAATGTTGTGGTGCACCAAGCGTAGGCGTAAATGACAAAATCGCCCTGCAGCTTGCACGAGACAAGCTGGATCACGTTAAAGCCGTGAAAGCTGAGGCTATGATAACGATATGCCCTTTCTGCCACATAATGTTTGATACAAATGAGCTAAGGATTGAGAAAATGTTTAATGTGACTTATGGCATTCCAATATTGCACTATCCTCAACTGCTCGGCTTGGCGATGGGCATAGACCCCAAAGAACTTGCCTTTGACGAGCTGAGAGTTGACGTTTCAAAAATACTGGATAAGGTTAGCAAGGGAGGAAAATAAAGTGGCAAAAGAAAAACTGAAAATAGCCTTCTACTGGGCAGCCAGCTGCGGCGGTTGCGAAATAGCCGTGCTGGACATAAACGAGAAAATCCTTGACGTGATAGGCATAGCGGACATCGTTTTTTGGCCTGTAGCCATGGACATAAAATACAAAGATGTAGAAGCTATGCCTGACAAGTACATAGACATATGCTTCTTTAACGGTTCAGTGCGGAACTCCGAGCAGGAGCACATGGCTAAACTGCTTAGAAAGAAAGCTAAAACTCTTGTCGCATTTGGCTCATGCGCCCATGAAGGCTGCATTCCAGGACTAGCAAACCTGCACAACCGTGACGAGATTTTCGAGAAAGCTTACCTGAAATGTGCTAGTGTTGACAACCCGCAAGCTCCTCAAACAAAATTCCAGTCCAAAGAAGGCGTCTTGGAGCTTCCCGAGTTCTACGATACGGTTAGAACTTTAGACCAGACAGTTACAGTTGACTATTATCTGCCCGGATGCCCGCCGCCCGTTAAGCTGATTGCAAACGCGATTGACGCCATAGCCAAAAACGATTTGCCTCCGAAAGGTTCTGTTCTTGCTCCTGTAAAGTCGGTGTGCGACGAATGCCCCCGCAAAAAGGAAAACAAGAAAATTTCAAAAATATACCGCGTCTACGAGAAAATCCCTGAACCAGAAAAGTGCCTACTGGAACAAGGCATAATCTGTATGGGACCCGCTACTCGAAGCGGTTGTGGCGCGCAGTGCCTGAGCGTGGACATGCCTTGCACCGGGTGTGGCGGACCTTGCCCAAACGTTCCTGAGCAAGGCGCGGCTATGATGAGTGCTTTGGCTTCAATCCTCGGTTTAGAAGAGGAAAAGGAGAAGTATACAGACAAGGATGTTGAGGAACTTATGAATCAGATAAAGGATCCTGTGGGAACGTTTTACATGTATTCTTTGCCGTCTTCGATTCTTAGAAGGAAGGTGATGAAAAAATGAAACAAATAAGCATCAACCCAATAACGAGGCTGGAAGGTCATGGAAACATCCAGATTTTCTTGAACGACTCTGGAGAAGTAGAAAACGCGTATCTGCAAGTACCAGAGCTCAGAGGGTTTGAGAAGTTCTGTGTAGGGCGTAGAGCCGAAACCATGCCTGTGTTGACAACAAGAATCTGCGGCGTTTGTCCCGTAGCACACCATTTTGCTTCTACAAAGGCGCTGGACGCCGCTTTCCATGTTGAGCCTCCCTCAGCGGCGAAGAAACTTCGAGAGCTCATGTACGCTGGCTACTACATTTATGACCATACTTTACATTTCTACTATCTCGGCGGCCCAGATTTTATTGTTGGCCCTGATGCGCCGCCGGAGGAACGCAACATTCTAGGCGTGGTGGAGAAGGCTGGTTTGGAAATCGGCAAAGAGGTTATCAAGCACAGAGCGTACGGCCAGCAGATTACGGCCATACTAGGCGGCAAAGCCACTCATCCAACTTGTGGTTTGCCAGGAGGCATAAGCAAGGCCTTAAGCCCCGAAAACCGCGCGGAAATTGAGCGGATGGCCCGTTCATGCGTTGAGTTTGCTAAACTTTCGTTGAAACTGTTTCACCAGATTGTGCTTGGAAATGAAAAGTACGTGAACATGGTTAAAAGCGATGCGTACACGCTGAAAACCTACTATATGGGCTTAGTGGATGATAACAATAAGGTTAACTTTTACGATGGAAAAGTTCGAGTCGTCGACCCTAACGGTAAAGAGTTTCTAAAGTTTGAAAGCAAAGACTTCTTCAACCACGTAGCCGAGCACGTAGAGCCTTGGAGCTATGCCAAGTTTCCATTTCTGAAGAAAATAGGCTGGAAAGGCTTTGTTGCAGGACCAGACAGCGGCATTTACCGTGTTGGGCCGCTGGGGCGACTGAACGCGTCCGACGGCATGCCAACACCCTTGGCGAATGAAGAGTACAAGCGCATGTACGACACGCTGGGCGGCAAACCTGTGCACTCCACTTTGGCTTTCCACTGGGCTAGACTGATTGAATTGCTGTATGCAAGTGAGCGGGCCGTGGAGCTTGCAACTGACCCAGAGATAACCAGCACCAAAATTAGGAACCCTGTAGGCGAGCCTGGCGAGGGCATAGGCATTGTTGAAGCGGCAAGGGGCACGCTTATTCATCATTACGTTTTGGATAAGGACGCGTTGATGAAAGACGTGAACCTCGTGGTGGCTACAACAAACAACTGCCCCGCGATCAACATGTCTGTTCGCGACGCGGCTAAAGGGTTAATCCACGGCGACCAAGTGGACCAAGGCGTGCTTAACATGGTAGAGATGGCCTTCCGCGCGTATGACCCGTGCTTCGCCTGCGCTACACACTACGCGGTTGGGCAGATGCCTTTGACCTTGAAAATATATGACAGCAAGAAGAGGCTAATCAAAACTTTGTCTCGCTGAAAGCTCAGCCACTTTTCAACGTTTTCTAACGCTGGTTATTCCGAAAAAAGGTGACGTTGTTTGGCTAAAGAAGAGTCCAAAGTAGCTGAGGAGCTTCGAAAGTGGCTTAGAGGCGCAGAACGCGTCATACTCGTCGGAGTTGGAAACCCTATTCGAACTGACGATTTTGTCGGAGTAAAAATAGCAAGAAGCTTAAAGAGCAGACTAGCTTCTGGCAAAGTCAAAATCATAGAAGCAGAAGCCATGCCTGAAGATCACTTACAAGAAATAATAGACTATAAGCCGACGCACGTGTTGATAATAGACGCAGCCATCCTA
>JAWAPV010000065.1:0-7151 GCA_038894255.1 Bathyarchaeia archaeon | reverse complement strand
ACTCCCTCTTCGCAGAGGAATTGGCCCGGGAACTGTCCTATCGCTCTTAGCAAATGGCTTCAGTTTTCATTTTTATACAAAAACACAAGCATTTTTGAACAAACACTTTATGGTTCCAAAATCTACTGAAAAGTCTTAACCGACTGTAATCAAATGAACCCTGAATTTGATTTTCCCAAAATAAAAACGTTATTCTCTCAATAATGTGAAGTAGAACAAAAATGATTGTTGTTCAATGAATTTAGTCATATTTTCGATGGCCCTCATAATGAAAAACCGAAACACATCAAATAGAGAATAAAATATAATGTAATTGTGAATTCGAATGATAATCCAAACAAAATGTGAATAATTCTTGATATTTTCAATTTACAAAGAAGAAAGATAAGAATCTAATATATTTCTTGTAACAAGTCGAGAGAATGTATGAAGTCATGATATTCGAGTGCTTCGTTTTCTTGAGGTGGATTTTGACTCATGAGGAGAAGATAGACATTATAAGGAGCCTGTGCATGTGCGTGTGTGTGTGTGTGTGTGTCAAATGTCATGACTTAAGAGAAGAACAATGATTTGGAAATTCGATGAATGAGAATACGATGTGTACATCAGCTACACTGAAGTCTGTTGCTCTTTTGAAAAATGAAAGCGCACGATCAAAATCACGAGGTACACCTGACAGACCTGATGCATATATCATACCCAACGAATACTGTGAACATCATCAACGTGAGAAAGAGAATAGAGAGAACAAAAGATGAAAGAGAAAAGAATAAAGAGAGGCAATCGTGTCAGTGTTAACAAGTGAAGATAACGAACATTGGCTAGTGCGTGTTGATGTGTTTCAGCGAGAGAGTGCAATGTTCTCAAAGCAGAGTTCACATCCTTTAAAATGCCGTATTCAAATGCATCGCCATTCAGTTGAAATGTGGCTACTGTATATTGTGCAGCGATATCTCCATTCTCGGCTGCTTTTTTCCACAGTGTACATGCTTGTCGTCGATTTATATCGACTTTGCGTTTGTTACCTTGTGTTTCCCAGAGCTCATGAGCTCGTTTATCCAGTGAAGTGATATCATTGTCATGTTTGTTTGAATGACTTGTTGATGCATCTTCAAATCAAATTGAAGTTTCTGTAAGTCTTGATTTTCTTTGATTCAATCAAAAAAAACAGCATTTGCTGACCTTGTTTTGAATAAATCCTCATTGATTTTTTCAAAAAAAAACAGAACGACAAGGGCGAATTTGGGGCCAGAAGTAGCCGGTGAGGTCTTGCCATTTTTTTTTTTCTTTGGAATTTCCAGAAAAATCTACCAAAAGGAGCTTGTTAGAAAACTGAAATACTCCAACAAGACTATTATTGAAAATCTGAAGACGCTTACAAGACTTAGTGTTCTGACCGAGAGCATGGAGAAAAGCAAGGAAAAAAATCGTACAGTTTGGGTCAAAACTTATCAGTTGTCAGACGTTGGCAGATGGTTTGCACTCTTGCTGGCTGAAGAAAAAGAGCTATCGAAAAAAGAAAAAACAGAAATCCTCCACAACTTGTTTCAAGCTTACATAAAATGGGCTATTGGTTTGGCAGAAAACTTGCACATGGACAAAAAAATCCTGCTAGAAAGCTTCTTGAAAGAAATAAAGGCCGGGGACGCTGAAAAATGAAGGTTGCAGTAGTTGCTGTTGTTGGTAGCAAGAAATCTGGGAAAACAACCGTGATGGAAGCTTTAACTAGAGAGCTGACGAGAAGAGGACATAAAATTGCAGCCATAAAACACATTTCAGAACCAGATTTTACCATTGACACCGCGGGGAAGGACACATGGAGGTTTGCGCAAGCAGGAGCCAAGACAATAGTGGCTGTTGCGTCCAACGAGATAGCAACAATAGAGAAAACAGGCACCAAACAGTCTTTGAAAGAATTGTTGGTGAGGTGTAAGGGAAACGATATAGTCCTTTTAGAAGGATTCAAAAAACTGGTAGCCAAAAACAATAAAATAAGAAAAATTGTGACCGTGAAATCCGCAGAAGAAGCACGAAAAGCCTTAGAAGATTTTGCGCATATACTGGCTTTTAGCGGTTTTTATGCGCCAACAAAATTGCCTAAGCAAATTCCGTATGTGGATGCGCTCAAAAACGTTGAAAGACTCGCGGACATAGTAGAGAAGGCAGTTTGAAAACGCGTATCTGGGTGTTTTGTCGGTTAGTGGGGTTTGGAGAGGGGTTGTTTGAGGGGGAGAAAGGAGTTTTAATTCAAAAATATAGTATTTTTCTCCAAACCTTTCCACCCGACATTTTACATTCCTTGCTCTCTCCCTTTAAAGTGCTTTAAACGCCTCGAACCACCTATTATACATAGATATCATGTCAAGCGAAACGCTTGGTTTTCTCTCTTCCAGTATCTGCCTAAAGTCATCCATGGTGAGAGCGCGAGGCTTCGCCTGTTTATTGTTAGCTTGGCCAGTCTCGAAAAACTCGCCTATAAGTTTCAGTTGAGCAGACTGGCAAACGTCTCTTATGTCGCTTCCTGAGAAGCCTTCTGAAATTCTTGCCAGCTCGTGAAGGTCAACGTCTGAAGCGAGTTGCAAGTTGTTTGTATAAAGTTTGAACATCATCAGCCTCGTGTGATGGTCAGGAAGAGGCACCATGATTCTTTTTTGAAATCTTCGTATAAAAGCCCAATCCAAGTCCCAAGGCTTGTTTGTAGCGCCAATAACGTAAACGTGAAGCTTCTTACCCTTATCCACTATGCCATCCATCTCTTTCAAAAACTGGTTACGAACCCGAATTTCTCCGCCAACCTCATTTGAATGTTTTCCCATAAGAGAATCAAGCTCGTCAATAAAGACAATGGAGGGTTTACCTTCGGTGGCAGACTTGCGTACTGAACCAAAAAGTTTGGCCACGTTCTGCTCTGCTTCGCCTAACCACTTGGACATTATAGACGCCGCGTCAATGGAAACGAAAGACGCATCTATTTCCGTTGCAACCGCAGCAGCCAGCAATGTTTTTCCACATCCAGGCGGTCCAAATAAGAGTATCCCTCTTGGCCAGCCAAGCGGGAACAGGTCGGGTCGTTGAACAGGGTAAACGATGGCTTCTTTTACTGCTCTTTTGGCAGTTTCAAGCCCAACAACTTCTCCCCAGCTGACGTTGGGTTTTTCCATGACTATGAGTTCTTCGTAACTTGATTTTGCTTCTCCAAGCGGTTTACCATCGCCGTCGTTGCCGTTGTTTTCCACGGTTTTCGGCTCAACATGCATTACGGCCCCTTGAAGCGCTTTAATGCGCTCTTGGTAGGCTATTGCCCTTTGTATGTAAACCTTGTTCAAGCTGTATTCAGGATAAAGCTGTGTCAGCTGCAGAAGGCTCTCTATGGCTTTTTGATACATTGTTATAGCCAAGCCTTTAGAGCCTTGCTTGTCAAGCCTAACTGCTTCCAGTGCATAGTTCGTTGCGTTTTTTTCAAGTTCCTGCGAAGCGCTCATTCATCCTTTCTCCTACTCACCTGTTTTCAGTTCAATTTTGATTTTTCCTTTCGTCCCCAAGTTGTGAAGGGCTTTTTCAATTTCCTCATTTGAGGTTTTAAGGTCGACAGAGCAACGGTTCAAATCAATCTCACCTTTGCTCTTTCGAACATAATCAAGAAGAACATCTTCCAAGGATGGTTTTTCAACCACCAAGGAGATTTCTTGAATTTCAGCTTTTTTATAAGAAAAGAGGGCTTGAGAGGAATCTTTTTCTGAGGTTTCAGTTTCTCTGCCAGCGGCTTGTGAACAACTAGCTGTCAAAGCCACCATCTCTTTCAAAGCAGCTTGTCTGGCTTCAGAGGCTACGGTAGCAGGCGGCTCGGGAAGCTTTTCAGCAAGTTTGTTTTCAAGGAAACTTGATACTTCCTTGAGTATTTCTTCGCCTCCAACAGTTTTGCGGTCAACGGGTATTATGGTCTCGTCGGTGGTGATTTTCGTTGAATAAAGCGTTTGATTTATTTCCTCGTTGACTTTGGTCAGCTCAGAAGATACGTCAGGCAATACAGCGAAAAGCTCTTGTGACACTCTTTGAAGCAAACGTAACGCGGGTTTAAGATCGGTCACTACGTCGCTTAGTTCTTTTATCGTTTCAAGCCTAAGGATGACACGTTCGATGGCAAGCTCAACATTATACAGAAACTTGAGCAGTTTACGGACTTCGGCGATTTCGTTAGCGCATATTGTAGCCTTGTCTTTGTTTTTGTTGTTAAGCGCGGTTATGCAGGTCTGGAAAAGGATTTTGTCTCGCTCTTTAAGCCTGTAAGTTGCCTGCTGAATTTTGCTACGCTGCACCTTCAGGGTTTGAACTGAATTAGTAATTGTTTCCCGAAGCGGTGGCGGCTGGGGGTGCAAGAAACTTTTGATGGCTCTTCCCTCCGCCCGCTACCCTTTTTAGGTTGGCTCTAGATTCCGGTTTTTCCGATTTCCTTCACGTAAACTACAACAGGGGGCTCTGGCAGCTCAGGGGCTGGCGAAGCGCTGCTAGCTTCTTTGGGTTTGGTGGTTTTTTCAAACGAGTCGATTTTGTCTCCTAATAGGATGTTTGAAAGTTTGTTTTTGGTGGCATCTAAATCGGCTTTTTCAGCGTTTACGTGTTTAAGGTTTTCTTGAATTAGGTTGAAGGCAGTTTCGTAGGTTTTGTCGTCAATCTTTCCTATTTCGTGTTCAATCTCGAGGTGCACAAGTGCGTAGTTCAAAGCTTTCAGTTCTTCCATGCACCGAGCAATTTCTTCATCTATTTCTTCGCTTAAGGCTTGAGCTTCATTCTTCAGTTGAGTGAGCACTCCATGAAAGCTACTGTGAAGTTCGTTGTAGAGTTCGGGTGAAATCTTCTTCTTTTCTGATAAGTCTTTAAGGGCTTGGTCTTTGCGCCATATTAGCGGGATTTGGTCGCAGAGAGATTTCGCGTAAGTTTTGGTTCTCGACATAAGAATGATTTCTGAGCCTTCAGGTTTAAGGTATTCAACAGAGTGTTTCTTGAAATTTCCATCGTTCTGCTGGATAAAAGCCATGTCGAATTTTCCACTGGGTGTTAGTGCGAAAGAAGCGATTTTGCCAATTACACGTCCATACTCGTCTTTAACTTGCTTTCCAAGAAAAAGAAAAAGGTTGGAGTTTTGCGACATTTTTCATTCTCCCTTTTATTGTTTTAGGAGGACTCGCTGGGCGCCTTTTCACCTATAGGGCTGGTTGGAATTGTTGGGATTCCCGGTGGCAGCTCTGGGAACTTGTCTTTGACCCTTTGTTCGGCGACCGCTGCTGCTTCGGTTAGAATCTTTGAGGCGTCTTCGTTTACGCTGTCGAAGTTTAGCGTCATTCCTGAGCCTTGGCCTGCTTCGATCATTATTCCGCTTAGTAGGTTGCCAATTTCGCCAAGTTCGTTTTCGGCTTCGGGGAAGACGCTCACAAGCCCCGCCCTGACTGACCTTAGAACCCCAACTGCGGGCCCCAAAGTGGAGACGACGTCTCCTAGTTCAGATACTGTTCGTAATCTTAACACTATCTGTTCAAGTGCGAGTCTTGCGTTTATTATCAGTTTTTCCATTTTACGAATTTCTGCCAGTTCATTGGCGAAGACGTTTGCGCGGGACGTGTCATGCTTTGTGTAGGCATCTACTATTCTGGCGAAAATTGTTTTGTCTCTTTGCGAAAATCTTTCTGTTGCCTGGTCAAGTTTTTGGATCTGAAGTTCGATGCGTCTGACAGCGAAGTCTAAGCGTGGTTTAAGCGGGCCTGGCGGCTTTACCGCTGTCCTAATCCGGTCGGTGATAGGCTGCTCATCTCTTCTTGTTTCCCATTTTTTTGCAAATCTTTCTGACAAATTATTTACCTCCGAAAGTCAAAAAGGCATAAGAATAGTCTTATACATTGTTAATATGGCTAGAATATGGACGTATATATGTAGAGCTATACGTTATATTAAAAACTGTTTTGAGCTTTAATTCAATAGTTGAAAGATTGTAAAGGCATTTTCGGGTTCTTAGACAAAAATTTGTTAGTTAGACTAAAAAGAGGCTTAGACGGGATTGCATAGCAAATAAGGTGAAAAACGGGATGAATGAAAGACTGAAAATGTTCGTCTTTGTGGCGCTACTTGGATTCTTGGCTGGAATAATTGCGGATTTGTCAGCAACCTACGTGATACCTTGGCTTCAAGCAGTTCTGCCAGCGTTTCTCAACGCTAGGTATCTGCTTTCAGGCTTTGCGGGAGCTTGCTTAACAGTGCTTCTAGTGACTGTTTGGGCATACATAAGCGGGCCACGGGAAAGGTAACACTACAATACATTCTCTTTTCTTTATTATTTTAATAGGCTGTTTTTTCGCGTTTTTGGACTCAGCAGCGGAAAAAGATGTCATCCGCACGAAAGCGTACTTGTACCTCGATTTCCTCATCGTCCAAGAAGTAAATGTTTGAACTAAACTATTTATGTTTTGAAATTATCTGGTGACCTTTAAGGAGCCTACATTTATGTGCGGCATATTTGGCTTTTCGTTGAAAAAACCTGTTGCTCTAACCAAAGTTTTTAAAGCCTTAAGAAGACTTGAGGTTCACCAGTATCCAGACGAGTTGAAACCTGTTGGCGGTTTCGGGGCGGGTGTTGCTTTTTTGGGAGATGATGGAGAAGTTATCTGGGAAAAAGTTGGAAGCACCGAGGGGGGCTCCCCTGCTGAAAAATTGGCCAGAATGGTTAAGCAGATAGAAGCCCGGGTCTTGGTGGCGCATGTGCGGATGCCAAGCCAAGAGTTTATGACTTCTGCGAGTTTTAAGGAAACAGCTCAACCTTACGTTGTAAGCCAAGGCGAAACAGCGGTAGTGTCTGTTCACAACGGCAAAATTGAGAACTATAAGGAACTGCGCGCAAAACTTGGAGTAAACCATGCTTTCGAGTCAGAGCGCAAAGTGGAGCTTATTGATTCTGAAGTTATTCCCCATGTTTTCGCTGAGTTATTGCAGGCAAAGCACACCGACAAAACCATTTTGGAAAATTTTCTCCACACTATAGAAGGCTCAAACACTATTGCAATTTTGCATATAAACAAAAAGAAAGAGGCGTTCCTGTATTTCGTGCATAAAGGTAAAACGAGGGGGCTTCATGTATGGTCAAACGAATCAGGCGAAGAGGTCTT
>JAWAPV010000064.1:0-7192 GCA_038894255.1 Bathyarchaeia archaeon | reverse complement strand
CAATGCTCAATAATAAAGCCAACATCGTCACCATCGTGCTCGCAATATGCCTAATCTCAGTATCACTATTCGCCTACAGCCAAATCGCCACACTACAAAAAGCCGCAAGCGACGAACACGCTACAAACAACCTCCTTACAGATGAAATTGAAGACCTCAACACGCAAATCAGCACTCTTGAAAGCCAAATAGCAGAACTACAAAATGACGTCGCAACCCTAGAAGGACAAGTGGCAGCCGCAAACGCTGAAAAAGCTGACTTGCAAAGCCAAATAGCAACACTCGAAACTCAAATTGACGCACTTAACAGCCAAGCAGAAGACTTGCAAAGTCAAATTGACGCATTAAACGCTGAGAACTTGCTATTAAAAGAACAGTTGCTCGAAATTTCGTTGGGCTGGGTTGAAAAAGCACGATATGACCGACAGATGTGGCAAGTCTTTTCGATGGGCCCAGCTTAAACAGCCCTTCACTATTTTTTTGTCTATTCACAATTTCCCACACTTCTTTGTTTAACACAAGTTACGCTAATCTCTAGGCTCCTGCGAGAAAAATTTATTACCGAAAAAGTAGCTTTTACGCTTCTGAAGTTTTTTGCAAAACACATAAAGGCTCGAGACGAAATGCTATAGCTAGGAGGAAAACAGATGGCGGCAGTCGTGCCTGTAAGAGACATTATGTCGAAAGATGTAAGAGTAGTTCGACCTGATACAACAATAAGAGAAGTTGTAGCCACCATGAACAAGTTTAACATAGGTTCCATTGTTGTCGTGCAAGGCAACAGGCCGGTAGGCATAATCACGGAACGAGACATCCTTAGAAAAGCAATCGAAACAAGCATGACGCCTGAAAGTCTCACCGCAAGACATATTATGAGCAGCCCAGTTGTAACCATAGACGAAAACACCAGCATAGAAGAAGCAGCAAAAATTATGGCCAAGAAAAAAGTCAAGAAACTACCCGTCATGAACAACGGAAAACTAGTCGGCATGGTAACACACACCGACATTGCTCTCAAAATGCCCACTCTGCTGTCCACGATGGAAGAAATCCTTAGACCATACAGACGCTAAAACCACAAACATTCTCTTTTTACAGGCTTTTTAAGCCCAATATTCGGCGAATATCTTGAAAAACTTCCCAAAAATTTTCTTATTCTATCTTCTTACAAGCTTAATTTTACTAACCAACATTAAAATCGCAAACTTGCCCGCCAAAAGCAGCTTAACCTTAGAAGAAAGCCACCAATGCAGACTTTGGGGAATGACAGCATCTCCACTTCCAGAAAACGTTGTCCTTGACCATTTAGTGAATCTTCCATATTCGCTTAAAAACCTAGGAGCCTACAACCCAAATGGGTGGGGATTAGCTTTCTACAACGACACTGAACCTACGGTTTCAAGAGGAAAATTGTCCGCAAACGTTGACCCCGCCTTTACCGCCTGCGCAGAGCAGATGGCTCACTCTAACGCGCATGTTGGAGTAGGCCACGTTCGCTTGGCAACTTCTGGCGCCACAGACATCCCTAACCCTCATCCTTTTATTCGGTATAAGGGTGGAAAATGGTGGGCTTTTGGGCATAATGGAGGACTAAACAAGAGTGTTTTAATGAGTCTTGTAGGTGAGGAGTATTTAGCCGCGAATCCTCCCACTGTAGGCGACAATTGGACTGACCCAAAAGTTGTGGACTCCGACCTTTACATGCTTTACGTGCTTAAGTGTATTGAAGAAAACACGTGGAACGTGACCGAAGGCGTCGCTAAGGCTGTGCGAGACATAAGCCAAACAGAAGCGGGCAGCATGAACTTTTTCCTAACAAACGGAGAAGCCCTATGGGGCCTTAGAAGAGGCTACCCGCTTTACTACTGCTATAATGAGACGGCGAATTACGTCGCGATTGCTTCGCAGCCGCCAGAAAGCACCATGGTCGGCTGGACAGAGTTAGACAATTATGACTTAATAGTGCTTGTGGCTGGTGAGCCGCCAAAAATAATAAGCGACATCGCTTCCGTGCCCGAGTTTTCTTATGCAATTCTTTTTCCGCTACTTGCAGTAGCTGCATTACTGATTGTTATGTTTGCGTTGGTCAATGTAAAGACAAAAGTCTCCGATGCCTAACCAAGCTTTGGTGCGGGTTTTCCAAGCTTTTTATCTAGGCAAGCTTTGACGAAGCCATAATATTCAGGGTCAGGTTTCGCGGGGCGGCTTTTGAATTCTCCATGGTACTGTGAGGCAAAAAAGAAGTAATGGCTAGGCAGCTCCAGCGTTTCCATTCTTCTTCCATCTGCGCTTTTTCCAGAGAAAACTAGGCCATGATTCTTTAACGTGTCCATATAGCTAATGTTGACTTCAAACCTGTGTCGGTGGCGCTCATAAATTTCTTCGCACCCATACAGCTTGTAAGCCAAAGTTTTCGGCTGCAGAACTATCTTGTGGGCACCCAGCCGCATTGTGGCTCCTTTGAGTTCTACGCTTTTCTGTTCGGGCATTAAATCGATTACGGGATGAGGCGTGTTCGGGTCGATTTCTGTGCTGTTTGCTTCTTTCAAGCCGCAAACGTTACGTGCAAATTCCACGACTGCCATTTGAAAGCCATAGCATATTCCGAGAAATGGAACGTTATTTTCTCTTGCATACTTGATTGCGGCTATTTTTCCTTCAGTGCCTCTTGGTCCAAAACCGTAGGGAACAAAGACGCCGTCAAAATCCTTTAACACTTCTTCTGTCTTTGAGGTTTGTCCAAGCTTTTCTGCTTCCAGATAGGAGATGCATACTTTTGCCTTGCACGCGGCGCCTCCGTGGCGGAGTGCCTCGCTCATGCTTACATAGCTGTCTGATAGCCCAGCGTATTTGCCTACTAAAGCAATTTTTATCGTGTGCTCGGGGTTTAAGACGGCGTCAACAAACTTTTTCCATTCTTTAAAATCTTTTTTTCTCTCCGAATATCCAAAACGTCTGCAAATGAAGTCGCCCATCCCCTGCTCATCTAAGATTAATGGCACTTGGTAAACGGTTTCAACGTTGTAGGAGCAGAATACGGCTTC
The DNA here is from genome assembly GCA_038894255.1 of Bathyarchaeia archaeon. GTDB lineage: Archaea > Thermoproteota > Bathyarchaeia > Bathyarchaeales > Bathycorpusculaceae > JAWAPV01. The sequence continues at coordinate 4,148 of JAWAPV010000064.1, read as the reverse complement.
TTCTGGAATTGTGCCGAACAAGGCGATTTTTCTTCTCGTCTCCGCATCTATCATCTGCGGGCTTCGGGCAACTATTGTATCCGGCTGAATTCCTATGCGTCTTAACTCGTTAACACTATGCTGGAGAGGCTTCGTTTTCATCTCTTTGGTCACGTCGAGCACGGGAACCAGCGCCACGTGAACGTAAAGAGTATTTTCAAAGCCCTCTTCGACACGCATCTGGCGGATAGCTTCAAGGAAAGGCTGGCCTTCAATGTCTCCGACAGTGCCGCCAACCTCGGTGAGAATTACGTCCGCGCTCGTGTTTTTCGCGATGCCGCGTATTCTGTTTTTTATCTCATTAGTCACGTGGGGAATTATCTGCACGCATCTGCCGAGAAAGTCGCCTCGACGCTCCTTCTCGATAATTGTCTTGTAAACCATGCCTGTTGTAAGGTTGTTTTCCGTTTTCAAGTTCAAGTCAAGAAAACGTTCATACCAACCCAAGTCGAGGTCGGTTTCGCCTCCGTCGTCGGTCACGTAAACTTCGCCGTGCATGTAAGGGTTCATGGTTCCAGCGTCAACATTCACGTAAGGGTCAATCTTTAGCACGTTAACCTTTAACCCTCTTGTCTGAAGCATCTTGCCTATAGAAGAAGTCAAAATTCCCTTTCCAACCGAGCTTAACACGCCGCCCGTAACAAAAACATACTTAACCAATCCTTTCGCCCTCGCAATAGGAAAAGCATAGACTACGCTTAGAATTTAAATTCTTTCATTTAGGCAGAATGCTAAAAATCTTAAAAGCCAAGTAAACCCTATCAGCTTTCAAACGGAGAAGCGCCCGCATGAAGATACTTTTTGTCGAACCACCAAAAGAAGAATGGTTCATAATGGGAGAATACCTTCCGCCGCCTTACGGAATCATCCAGCTAGCTGCCTACCTTGAAAGAGAAATCAAAGAGATCCAAATCAAAGTTGTAGATTGCAATGCGCAACACCTTGACTGGAAAAACCTAGAGAAACAGATGAGCGCAGAAGCGCCTGACATCGTCGCCTCCAGCTCTCTAGCAACATGCAACACCTACGTTGTAGCTCGAACTCTGCAAACAGCCAAAAAAATAGACCCGAATGTGCTGACTGTTACAGGCGGGCAACACTTCACTGCCACAGCGCAAGAAAGCCTAGAAGCATTTCCCGAAATCGACGTCATCGTAAGAGGAGAAGGAGAACAAACATTAGCAGAGCTAGTGAACCACGTAAAAAGCGAATCGAGCATGACAAACGTCAAAGGCATCTCATTTCGACACAAAAACAAAATCGTGCATAACCCTCCAAGACCCCTAATAGCAAATTTAGAAACGCTTCCCTATCCGGGCTATCACCTTGTCAAAGACTTTGTTCGCAAATACCATTTTTCCGCCATGGCGGGACGTGACACTCCATACGCGCTAATCGAAGGAGCACGCGGATGCCCACACGAATGTAGTTTCTGCACCCAGTGGCGGCACTGGCAAGGAAGCTGGAGGATGAAGTCACCCAGACGCATCGCAGACGAAATGAAGTATTGCTACCAAAATTTTGGAAGCAAATTCATCTGGCTAACAGACGACAACTTGGGTGCAGGCTCAAGGATAAGCGAGCTTGCAGACGAAATAATAAACCTCAAAATGCCCGACGACTTGTCGTGGTTTGTGCAGGCAAGATGCGATGATATTGTAAGGAATAAAGAGGCGTTACCCAAGCTTCGGAAATCGGGGTTGAACTGGGTGCTGCTTGGGGTGGAAACGCCTGACCCTTCAACGCTTGACAGTTTCAAAAAGGGCATTACGCCCAGCCAAGCTAAAGAAGCTGTAAAGCTTTTGAAGCAAAACAGGATTTTTGCCCACGCCATGTTCATCATAGGCAACCGCAAAGACACGCACGAATCCATAGAAAAACTTAGGGAATTCGCGAACGAGTTAGACCCAGACTTTGCCATATTTGCCATCCTTACACCTTTCCCTGGAAACGAGATTTACGATGAAGCAAAAAGAAACGGGTGGATTAAAGACGTTAACTGGGCGCACTATGACATGGTTCACGCGATAATGCCCACGGAGACGCTGTCAACCAAAGAAGTACAGGAAGAGCTTTACGAGTGCTACCGAAAGTTTTACGGTTCATGGAGCAGAAGACTTCGAGGCCTTTTCTCGCCCAACCCCATGACGCGGAGAACTTACTGGCACATGATGAGCGCGGGCTTAATGAACCAGCTTAAAGCGCTCTTTTAGGCGAAAACCATGTGCGAAGATAACCAAAACAACATCAATCTGCCATTATTTGTAGCAATCTCGATTACCAGCTTGCTTATAGTAACACTTTTAGGATTTTATGCACCGACAGCCGCAGACACTTTTTATTGGCGAAAGCCTCTTGTCGGAACAGTTTTTACCTTAGTATGCATGTTAGGGATGTTGGCTGCATTAAAACCCGACAAATGCCTACTCTCCAAGCCAAAGTCAAAACCTAAAAATGAAAGAGAAAGACGCGAAGCAACAACATACGTTTTAAAAGGACACCATTTCAACTGCGGCAAATTTGATGCCCACACAATTCACCTTGACGGTCACGTGCTCTGCGCGGCGTGCAGCGGGCTGTTTACTGGCGCAGTAATCGCTCTAGTTGCAAGCTCTCTTTATTTTTGGGACTTGGTGATTTTCAGAGTAGATGGGCTGTTGGCAGTTCTTCTCGGCGTGCCTTTAGTGTTTGCAGGATTCGCTCAGTTTATGTTCAAAAAGGCCGTTCGCGCGGTGATGAACGTGTTTTTTGTTTTCGGCGCCTTCTTAATCCTCTTTGGTATTGACAATTTAAGCCGAAACCTTTTCTTAGATTTACTGGTCATCTGCATGATTATCTTCTGGATAATTACCCGAATTTTGCTTTCCGAATGGAGCCACAAGCAAATCTGCCGTCGATGCGACTTTCAGTGCAAAATTGGCATAAAAAAGAAGGGTTAGTATCGCCTACGCATTCCATAGATGGCGCCGACTATTATCAGCACACCAAATAATATTATGGCGAAAGGCCAAACATCTACCTTCGAAGATATAACCCCTGTTTGCTGCAACATTATTATCAATCCCCAAAGCACTATTAGAAAGCCGAAAGCTAAACCGACAACAGTGCCTCCTCTTGGGATGCCGAAACACTCAGTCTCCATCCGCCGATAATGCTCACTTCGCCCTGTCACATACAGCTGGGCCCCGCATTTTGTGCAGAACTGTGCCTCGTCTGGGTTGTTTGTTCCACATTTTGCGCAGTAAACCAATCTTTACACGCTCTACCTTTATTGTTTGATGCCCTGAAACCTTTAAGACTTGTGGTAAGCGGCGCAATATAGCCTGTCAACAAGAGAGTTTAAGGCACCTCCAGAAAAAGTAAAAGGCTAAAAGACTGCCCTTTTCCTTTTTTTATTGAGGCGATAACATGGCTCACAAGCTGGGCGTCGGAAAAGCTGCAAAAAACATTTTTGTTAAAGAAAACCGCGCTTTAGTCAGCAAGGTAGCAACCACAGCCGACGTCAAAGCAGACATTTTGCGTTCTGTGAACTTGATAGGTGGCCTCGAAAAGCTCATCACAAAGGGCGATGAGATCTGGGTAAAACCCAATTTCAACACAGGCGATGCTCCACCAGGCTCAAGCGACCCTGACTTCGTCAAAGCAGTAATAGAGCTTTTATACGATTACGGCGCGAGCAAAGTTGTTGTCGGCGAATCGTCAATGGTTAAAACCTCAACGCGCAAAGTTTTCGAAGAAACAGGAATGATGGAAAAAGCCAAAGAAGCAGGCGCAGAAATCGTGTTTTTCGACGAGGAAAGATGGAAGAAAGTTAATACAGGCGGAAGTTACCTCAAAAACGTGAGCGTGCCTGAACCTGCTCTAAAAGCGCAAAAGCTTGTTTATGTTTGCTGTATGAAGACGCATAGGTGGGCAAAATTTACTTTAAGTCTGAAGTTGGCGGTGGGCTTTATGAAGCCCTCGGAACGGTTGATGCTTCATGCTAGGCATTTGGAAGAGAAAATTGCTGATTTAAATTTGGTCGTGCACCCTGATTTGGTTATTATGGATGGAAGAACATGCTTTATCAGTGGTGGACCAGCTTGCGGAGAAAGACGGTTCCCAAACGT
>JAWAPV010000063.1:421-7386 GCA_038894255.1 Bathyarchaeia archaeon | reverse complement strand
AGAAGGAAAACTGCTGAAGGCGCTAAAGTAGCGCGACACGGGAAACCCTTTAAGCTTTTGCCATGCTTGAATATTTTGGAGAGTGCCTATCTTGTACAGAACAGGCGTTGCTAGGCTTCCTCTTCACTACGGCAAGGCGCCTCCATGGCTGATCAGCCGCATGAAGAAGCTTGCGAGAGAAATCACTACAATAATAGTCAACGAGTATGGGGCTGACGAGTTTCTGAAACGAGTTTCTGACACTTACTGGTTTCAGGCTTTAGGCTGTGTTTTAGGCTATGATTGGCACTCATCAGGCGTAACCACCGTGCTGACAGGCGTGCTGAAAGAGGCAATTTTGCCGGAGGAGCATGGAATCGCTGTTTGCGGAGGCAAAGGCAAAGCCTCGAAAAAAACGCCTTCAGAAATACAATGCGCCGGCGAACGGTTCGGTTTTTCTGACAGCGTCATTGAAACGCTTTGCTACGCCAGCAGGATGAGCGCAAAAGTGGATAACACAGCCATACAAGCGGGCTACCAACTTTATCATCACGCCTTTTTTATAGCGGAAAACAGGAAGTGGGCGGTGGTTCAGCAGGGAATGTGCTTAGAAGACCGCACTGCTAGACGTTATCATTGGCTTTCCGAAAACATAAAGGATTTTGTGGTTGAACCGCACAACGCCATAGTCGGCGACGCAAAACGTGACTTCGTCCTAGACATGACCGCGAAAGAAAGCGAGGGATGCAGAAAAGCTTCTGTGGACTTGGTAAAGGAACCGCCTAAAAAGCTTGAACGAATGCTTACGCCAGCATTGCCGATTCACCAGAAAGCGCTCAGCGAGTGGCTACCGAAAAGCGAAAGAAAACAGCCAGTAGAAGTGTTGTCCATGCCCCGAAGTATAAACTGGAAAACACTGAAAAACCTTTACGAGTTTCAACCGAGCAACTATGAGGAACTGCTCAGCTTAAAAGGCGTCGGCCCCGCCACCGTCAAAGGGCTGGCTTTGGTTGCAGAACTCATTTTCGGGGAAAAACCAAGCTGGAAAGACCCCGTGAAATACTCCTTCGCTTACGGCGGCAAAGACGGCGTGCCCTTTCCAGTGCGCCGCCGTGAAATGGACGAGTCTATATTGATGCTTAAAAGAGCAGTTGAAGAAGCAAAAATAGGCAACAAAGAGAAATTGCGCTCGTTGCAGAGGCTTAGGCAGTTTGCCCCGCCATCTTTATAAGCTGACGCAAAAAGAAAGCTATTCTGAGGCAAAATGGGTTCCGAGAAAACATGGCTGAAAATTTCTGGCCTATGCGGGTTGCTTGCACCCGTTGTTGCGTTCACCTGCATCGCCCTTGCCATATACTCTTACCCACCATTCAGTTGGACAGACAACGCCTTAAGCGACTTGGGAGTGCAAAGCGGAATAACCGCGCCCGTATTTAACATCGGGCTTATCGTGAGCGGCGTCCTCGCGCTCATATTCGCGTCAAGCCTACATGTTTTTCTGCAAGCAAAAGCTCTGGGAACGGTTGGAACCGCAATCTTCGTGGTCGACACGTTGGCGCTGGCTGCGATAGGCGTATTTCCCGAAAACGTAAAGCCCACACATTACATTGTATCAGTGATGTTTTTCCTGCTCTACCCCTTAGCCATGCTGGTAATCACGGCAGCTTTGCTTCTTGTTGGAAGAAAGAGAATGGGGTTGTTCACTTTGCTGACGGCTCTTGCGGCCGCCGCCACGTGGATATTTCACTGGACAGTTGGCTTCGGCTCAAACGTGGCAATCCCTGAAACTCTCTCGGCAATTGCTGCTTCGCTGTGGGCAATGGTCGTTGGTTTCAAGATGCTTAAAGCCTCTTCACGCGCCAACAAGCCTCAGCAGTAACCTGCAAGTTTCGTGAAAAGCGTCCACTTCGATTCAGTTCGAAACTCAACACTTTTATCAACACACTACCAATTAGAGTGTGCGAACAGTAAAATGGCGAACGAGGACAAGAAAGAAAGTAGCAGCTCAAGCATAGAAGACCTAAGCCGAAAACTCGACCTAATAATGAAGAGACTGGACACGCTGGAAGCATTCATAACCAACAACCCGGAATACGCGGGTCTAGCTCCTTATTTGGGCCTAACACGCGCCGGAATAGGCGTCTACGGCGAACCTCTAAAAGTTGCGGCGCGCATGAAACTGGCTGAAAAACACCTAAAGAAAACATGGGTCGCCCAAGATGACATGGCCCGCTGCATAGTGCAAGCCTTAGCCTTGCACGAGCAACTTAACATTTCCGCAATAACACGCCAAGTCCAGAGAATGCGCGGAAAAGCCTCAAGAAGAATAATCCGGGAAAGGCTGAACCGCCTAGAGAAAGAAGCTGTTGTCAGCCGCGTTGAAGGTTACGGCAGCGTCTATAAACTTAGAGAGTGACCACGCAGATGACCACTTTTTACCAGAATAAATAACAGCACTACCCAGACCTTTACATATATCGTGAGGTGAAATGGAATGAACTTGAACAAGTTGGGAATCGCAACAAAAACATGGATAGAACAGCAGAAGGTTTGCACAGAATTCACAGTTACAAACGTGACGGTTGTTGAAACAGAAGAAAGAAAGGCTTGGACAGAAGCGGAAGAGGCGCGAAACCGCGCTATAGGCCTTATCCGGAAACATCAAAACTGTTAATTTACTCGAAAACTAAAGATGTTGGAGGTGAAAAGCAGGATGATAGATGATAAGATTAAGAAAAAAGAAGACGTTGAAGAACTGAGAGAAGTCCTAAGCGTAGTCTCCAAAGAGGTTCCAGCCCTAGTTAAGGGAATACTTGCCACGGTGTTCTCTGAGGAAGCAGGCAGAGACATGGGCAAAGCCGCAGCAGCCTTCTATAAAGAACTGAAAAACGCGGGAATGCCAGAAGAAACAGCAGTTAAGATGACTGAAGAATACATGTCAACGTTCACAAGCCTCGGCGACCTCTTGAAGGGCGTTGGCAGAAAAGGAGGAATTGGCTCATCAAAGGACAGCGACGAACTAGGCAGAGAAATAAGCGAGATGATAAAGCAGAAACTCAAAGAGAAAAGAAGCAAGCACCACGAAGATGACGAAGACGAGGATGAAGACGAAGACTAGCCAGCTAGACTAAAAAAGGGATGTAAACTACATGAGGCTTCGAACAATAATCGGGGCTGGACTTGCTCTAGTCCAGCTTACAGTAAGCCTCTTTGCACTGTGGCTTACGCTGGGTTGGAGGGTGCGCCAAACAAGAAAAGCCTTTGAAAAACAGCTTATCCAAAGCGGCATGGCAAAAAAGGACGCCAAACGCTTAAGCAGGCAGTACTCTAAACTTAAAGATGAACTGGTGAACACCTTCAGAGGCTCAGTCTTCCGAACTTTTTAAACCCTTGATGTCAGCATAAACCTGTGAACAGCACATCGAAGAAAAGGACACTTTAAATCCTTGTTTCTCAGCAAAGGCAACTGCTTCTTCTGCAGGAAAAGCTACTGCGTCCACACCCGCTTTAATGGCAAGAAGGTCGGTGGCTGTTCGATGCTTTCCTTTAGGCCGCATACACCCTAACACCAAAGGTGTTCGGGGAAACATGAGCCGCGCCGCCAGCACCACTCTGCCTATGTCTAAAGGGGTTGGTGGAACCGTTTTTTCCATAGATGTCCCGTGAACAGGCATAAACGCAATTATTACGAGTGCTGCGGGTGAGTAGTTTGCTATCATTTTCAGCGCGTTCATTTCGCCCAAAAGTTTTCCATGATGAAGACCGACAATTACGTGTGGAACAAAAGGCACTTCAGCCCCATGCAATGCTTTTAGAGAAACAGCATAATCATCCACTTTAACATTCAAGTTGCAAACCTGCCTGATTGTCTCGTCTGAACCTATAACGTCAATCAAAGCAGTGTCAACGCCGCTTTCTTTGAGCCTTTTCGCCGTGGCAGAGTCTATTATGCCCGTGTGCACGAGCACTGTTAGCTTCAGCCGTTGCTTAATTCGCGCAATAGCATCAATAAAGTGGTCGAGGGGGACTGAGCCGTCGGGTAAGCATCCGCCGCTGATTAGGCAGCCTTTTGCGCCTTGCTCTTTAAGCTGCGCGCAAAGCTCATACAGCTTCTCGGGAGTAACAGCTGGAAGCATTGTTTCCAGCACTTTTCCCTCGCAGTGCTTACACTTTAACGTGCAGCTGTTGCCAGTAACCGAAATTGTTGGAAAATCTGTGGGCGAAGAACAGTAGTAGCTTGTTCTGTAATACATGAAGCTCGGCGCGTAAAAATGGATTATCTTTCTTTGCCGCTGTGGCGTAAACAGTTTTTTGTCAAAAACCTTTTTCAGCTCCGCATCCGTCATGCTCCAAACGGTTTCAGGCGAAAGCGCACTCATCTTGTTCAATCCAACCTTAAAGCTGCGGCGCAAACTCTTTTTCAGCAACATACTTTTTGCCTGTTACGCTTGTAGGCGTTATTACGCAGATTCTCACAGCCGCCAATTCCTTCTCCTTGTCCCGGCCAGGCTTTCGCATGTACTCGTCGAAAGGCAGTGGCACTCGGTACTTGTTGATGAGTTTTTGCAGGTAGGGAATCATCGCTTCCTTGTCTTCAACGATTTCCGCCTTTCCAAGCATGATGACGCTTCGGTACATGGAAACGTCTGAAAGAGCTTCGTCAACCTCAAAGCAGACAAGCGGGTTTCCTCTGATAGCACTCATTTTTAGGCCTTTACTGCACGTGTGAAAGAAAACTTTGCCCTCATCGTACCCAAAGCCTAAGGGGACAACATACGGCTTATTGTTTAGCGTTAAACCTATTCTGCCCACTCTGGCACATGACAGAAAGCGATCGATTTCTTCACGGGTCATTTTTGCGGTGGGCACGGTGCGGGCCTCTTTGACGTTTTCTTGTCGAGTTTTGATGGTTGTTTAGGCTATTTAAAAATGCCTATCTTGCTCCGTGGACGTTGCAAATGTTTAATTCAGTGAAGTTTCTCATTTTCCAACAATGACTAGTGAACGGAATCGATGAAAAATTGACTCATAAAAGCACCAAGGAGCAGTTGCCTCTGCGGCTTCGCGTTTCTTTAGGCTCTGCCATCGTTCTGGGACTGCTTGAAGGGAGGCTTGACGCTTCACCGACAACCGCCTATCTAATGACCTACCGAAATGGTAGATGCACAGCAAACTGCGGGTTTTGCCCCCAAGCCAGAGCTAGCAGCGGCAGAGCAGACATGCTTGCGCGAGTCTCTTGGCCCGATTTCTTCACAAGCCACGTGCTGGAGAAACTGCAAGCAAGCGTCATGAAAGGCTTGATAAAGCGGGTGTGCGTCCAAGCTCTTAACTACCCACAGGTCTTCGCGCACATTGTTGCTCTGTCAAAAGAAGTTCATCAAAAAGCCAAAGTGCCCATTTCAGTCTCGTGTCAGCCGCTGAAAGAGGAAAACATACGCCTTCTTGCTAGCGCTGGTGTGGAAAGGATTGGCATACCTTTAGACGCTGCTACTGAAGCTGTTTTTGACAAAGTCAAGGGTAAAGAGGCACGGGGACCCTACACTTGGAAAAAACAATTTAAGCTTTTAGAGGAAGCAATAGCTGTTTTTGGAAAGGGTAAGGTCAGCACTCACCTGATTTCGGGATTAGGAGAAACTGAGAAGGAAATGGTTTGCACAATTCAGAAGCTTGTTGACCTAGGGGTTTTGCCTGCGCTGTTCGCGTTTACACCCATTTCTGGAACCGCGCTGGAAAAGAGGGCGCAGCCTTCTCTTGCAAGTTACAGGCGCATCCAAACGTCACGAAGCCTAATTGTGCATGGACTTGCCAAATTTGAAAATATGAGCTTTGACGAGAGCGGAAGGTTAATCGATTTTGGCGTGGATAAGCAGACTCTATTAGAGCTTGTTCAGTCGGGCGAACCCTTCTTAACCTCTGGATGCCCCGCTTGCAATCGCCCTTACTACAATGAGAAGCCGCGCGGCCCGATTTACAACTATCCCCGAAGATTGACCGACGCGGAAGTTGCGGAGGTAAAAAGGACGCTTGGCTTGGACGAGGCGTGAGTCTTTTGACCGAGCTATATCTTGTGGGCGCAAGCCTAACCGAAGCCAATTCGGTAAAGCTCAAATTCGCAGACGCTAACGGCGCAATTAAAGAAGTCACCGATGACAGCTACAAACCCTATTTTTTGACCTCTCACCCTTTAACGTCCGAAGAAGAAGACATAATCAAATATTTCAGTGGAAAAGCGCAGCTTGTGGAAAAAACAGATTTATTCACGGGAGAAAAACGCGTTTTAAACAAAATCTTTTGGCCAAACATCAAAGTAGCAGAAAAAGCCTCTGCAAGTTTCCGCCAGCTCTGGGAAAGCCACATAGACTTTCTGAAGTCCTACGCCTACGATAAAGGATTGGCTTATGGCGCACTGCACTCTGCAGAAACGTTGAAACCTATTCTGGACATGCGCCCCCCACTTGAGGAGAAGTTTGAAGCGGCATTCAAGGAAGTGCAATCAGTTGACCCTTTGAAGTACGCCCAAATTAAGTACTGGTTTGCCCTTCTCAGCCAACCAGTGCCTGAAACAAGCGCGGCTGTTTTTGAGGAGAAAACGGTTGACGCGGAAAGCGCCTACTCTGCTTGGATTCTTTCACGAATAACCAATATGCCGCTGGCTGAGTCACAGAGCAGCAGGCGCGTGAGCGACTGGCTAAAGTCAATCATACACGCCTATCTTAGAAGAAACAATGTGCTTATACCGACAGCTGAAGAGCTAACGAGGGGGTTGCCTACCCACCGCGTTGCCGGCGCGCTGACTGTAGCTCCCAAAGCCGGGATATACTTTAACACGGTTGTCTGCGATTTTGAAAGCCTATACCCAAGCTGCATCGACAGCTTCAACCTTTCCTACGAAACCGTGAATTGTAATCATGCTGAGTGCGCAAGCAACAAAATCCCTGACTTCGACGGACACGTTTGCACTAAACGCAGAGGCTTCTACGCCGTGC
>JAWAPV010000063.1:0-411 GCA_038894255.1 Bathyarchaeia archaeon | reverse complement strand
GCTCATCGGCGCGCTAAAAGAGCTACGCATTAAAATATTCAAACCGGCATCCCGAGACGTTAGCCTCTCGGAGGTTGAGCGGAAACAGGCTTCTGCGGTTGCGAAGTTGCTGAAGCTGATTTCGGTTTCCAGCTATGGAGTGACGGTGCGAATCCGCGGCTTGGCTTGCCCGCCTTTGGCAGAGGCGATAACTGGCTATGGCAGATACGTGCTTAAGGAAAGTTGGCAGATGAGCGAGAAGCGTGGCATGCTTCCGCTTTATGGGGATACTGACTCGCTGTTTCTGGATAACCCTTCTGAGGAAGAGGTTGGGTGGCTGATTAAGGCGGTTAAGGAAAGGTTTTGGCTTGATTTGGCTGTTGACAAACGCTACAGCTTGTGTGTGCTGCCAAAGGCCAAGAAAGCCTATTT
>JAWAPV010000062.1:0-7407 GCA_038894255.1 Bathyarchaeia archaeon | reverse complement strand
ATGCTGCACGTGCAGCAGCGGCTGCAGGAAGGCGCCTTCATCGGCATGCTGGCCGACCGCAGCTTCCAAAGCGCAGGGCCGGGCGCGCACGAAGAGGTACGCTGGCTGCCCTTTCTGGGCGAGCCGGCGCCGTTTCCGCTGGGGCCGTTCAGGCTGGCTGCGCTGCTGCGCCGCCCGCTGCTGTGTTAAGTTTTAGGCTTTGTGTTCCTTCTTTGAAGTTTGTGGTGTCGGCTTCTTTTGTGGCTCCAGACCCGCTAAGCGTCCACTCGCCCGCATTTTCAAAACCTTCGATTAGTGTTCCTTCGTCCGTAATGAAAAAGTTGCTTATCGACGGGCTGGTTTTGGCTTGCATGTTTTTTAGGAAGAGGCTTGCACGTATGGCGGCAGCCAAATAAACCGCGTTGCCTGTCAGCTCGTAAGCCTTTAGCAAGGCGGGAACTGCGTGGCACGCGTCTATGGTCTGGTAGTTGCTGCTGGACTCGTACTGCTTTAAACCGCCGTAGGCAAGCCTAAACGGGTCTGTGCACTGCTGCGTCAACAGCCAGTCAGCAAGCTCTGCAACTTTATTTGCGATTATGTCTCTTTTTGCTTCAAACTGGCTATGCCCATGGGCTTCACATAGGAAGCCGATTGCCAAGCTGGCGGCGGAACTTGTCTTGCCTGTGGACAAGTCTGGTCCAGAGTCGGGAACAACGTAAGCGTAAGGCGCGTAACTTAAAACGAATTCTAAATAGTTTTCAGGAACCTTGCCCATGGCTACACCATCCTTAAGCTTGGCTCTTTTATGCAGGCGAGAACGCGCTCAAACATGCTTTGCAGAACGGCTAGGGGTGGGCTGTTGTTTAAGGCGCTTACGTTTTGGTCTCCTACGCTGAAGTTTAAGCCTGCTGCAGAGCCGCCTGTGAGATAGCAGAATAGGTAGATGGCTGCCAGAAGCGTGACTGCCTCTTTTTCTTCTTCTGTGCAGTCTTCAGCGTCAACGTCTCTGCCTATCTCAAGGCCAACGATTGTGGCTGCGCGGATTATCATCTTGGAAATCTTTGTGTCTGCAACGTCTGCTTCGCTTACGCCGAGAACATCTCTAACATCGGCAACTGTGACGCTTGCCAAACTGTCCAGCCTCACAGAAGAAAATGGCTGATGGGCTAAATTTAAACAATTTTCGCGGTAAGAAAGCCATTTCTAAATTTTTTGGCGAAAAAAGGAGTTTTTCAAAGTGCTTTTTGTAAAAGCATAATTTGAGAATGTTTGAGTGGTTTCGATGGAAACGTTAAAGGTTCTGCCTTATCAAGCCTGCTACTTCGTCAAGTTTCTGTCTGCCTGCTTCTTTAAGCTCTTCAAACCGGGGCAGCCTTTGCCCTTGATATCGCGGAATCACGTGAATGTGCATGTGGAAGACGTCTTGGCCTGCGCCTGGTTCGTTGTGTTGGGTTATGCTAATTCCGTCAGGTTTTATGCTTTTCTTGACGGCAACAGCCACCTTTTTGGCTATGGTGTAGAGGTGGGCTACTTCCTGGTCGGGCATGGCGTAAATGTTTGCGTAATGCTTTTTGGGAATTATAAGGGTGTGGCCGTCGCTGATTGGGTAAAGGTCCATGAAAGCCATAGCTGTGTCGTCTTCGTAGACGAGGCTGGCTGGGGCTTCTTTTTTGGCTATTTTGCAGAATATGCACTCTTCCGCGCTCATCCTGCCTTTTTCACCTAAAACGATAGAGCGGATACCTGCTTCATAGGCTTTATGCACAGCTAACTATAGGCAGCAAAACGCTTGGCGAGCGCAAAAACGATGCGCAGCTAAAGCATCCTTGCTGTTGTGTCGGTTATTTTTTAGGCCCCTTCTGGCTTTATCTATACGTTTTGTTGATACAAACTGCAGATACACGGCCTTGCGTTTTCTTTGAAGAGGGTATCGTCGCGTCATTTGCGTAAATTGCGATCAATGCAGAAGATAAAAAATGTCTTGATTAGGAAGCGTTTTCTTGACAGAAATCATGCGCAGTTTATTTTCTTAAGTAGTCTATTAGGTTGTTCCAGCTACCAGTTTTCCACATTGCTGGTTCTCCGGTTCGGGTGGTCCTGTGAGACTCTGCTATAATTTCATCTTGTGATTCCATCCAAGGCCCACGGGAACGTATTCGTGATATTAGCTCAAATACTGGATATCTCAACTTTTCTTCTGTAACCCTATGCTTGTATGTTGTTCTCTCAGAAAGACAGACAAAAACGAACCGTGCAGTTCTCAGATTCTCCTTCAGTCTATCAAAATTTGCTTTCGTCTTTGTTGCTTGATCAGTTACAGCATTATTCTTTATTTCAAAAACAGTGTCCACTTCGTCTGGCAGGTAAATAATCTTCCTCCGATCCACTTTAGGTTTAAGTAACAGTAGATCAATTTCCATGTCTTTTATCTTGTCATGTGCAATATGAACTCGCGTATCTGAAACATTCAAGTTCTTCTCTAACAAGTGTTTTTGAATAATATCTTCTGTTGCTTTTCCAGATAACTCTGTTTTCTCTGACCGAGTTAGTTCTCTGCCTTTTTGTTTTCGTGCATCTTCAAATCTTTTTGCCACTTCAAGAAGCATTTTAAGCTCCTCATCATCCTCTCTTAAAGGAACTTTCTGCGACAACCACCATACCTCAAAGTGTTATACAATCGTTGCATAGAAACTTGACATAAGCCCATTTATAAATTTTAAAGTGAACATGATTGTAGCATTTTCTCTTGACCCCTAATTTTTTTCGCGTAGGGTCTTTCGTAATTTCCCAATTTCGTCCCAAATCCGAAGCAAGATTAAAAGAATCACCAATAATAGCAAAATCGCGAACAAATCAGTCATACACATTGCCTCCTTTTCCTTTTTTGCATTAACCTAGCGTGACTCACTAAGTGAAAATCCACACCAGACACCGCAATAACATTTAAAGTGTTTCTCAATTAACACTTTCGGTTTCCGCTCGTTTTCCAATTAAAATCGTATTCAAAATTTCAAACACCAAAAAGAAATTTGCAGTTTTCAAAGCCGATAGGCTTAAACATTAAGCATAACCCATGTTAGACCGTCTCCAAAAGAAGTTCTTAAACTCTCTCCAGCAACTGTTGAGGCTTTTATCTTCATGCAGTCTACTTCAACCCATGCGTCAGTTCCGCATGTGGCTTGAAGGTAAACCCTGCACCCGTCCACTTTCTCCCAGCAATCTATTACCGAGGTGACGTCAACTGTTTTCCAGGCCCAAAAAAGGCTGTCGGCGGGTATGTTGAAAGCTGTCCAGCTCTGGCCGTTATACACGAATGCTTTGAGCGACGGAAAACCTGTTTCCGGGTCGTCTGAAGCTCGAAGGTAAAGCTCCAAGTAAACCCTGTCAAGGGTTTCTGCTTTTTCGGCTCCGCTGTCCTGAAAGTCGAAATAGCCTATTCTCTTGTTAGCTCCTGAGGCGCGTCTGACGAAGTTCGCGGGTGCGTCGACAGCGTTCAAGTAAGGCGAAGACCCCATCTTTTGCCATTCGGAAAAAGTGTTGCTGAAAGCGTTGACGAGGTACGTGTAGGCGCCCATGGCTTGCCTAGAGCTCCTCGCCCATCACGGTCACGTCAACCGTTCCAGCAGAAGACAAGCTTATGATTAAGGCGTCGCCGACGTTTCCTTCCCAGCTGCATCCCACAAGGTTCATCACAAACCCTGTTTTCGCCGCCAAAGTTTTCCTGAAACGCGCTGTTCCGCCAGCGGCGAATTTCAGGCTTACGGTAACTTCGGCAGAGCCATTATTCCAGACGTCCACAAGCTTTACCCGCAGCTTCTTTCCAGAAGAAGGCTCTTTTATCACGGTGTCTCCGCCAGCAACCGCCGTTACAGTCCAAGGCGTCGCCGTCTGCGTAAGCTTCGAGATTTGAGCCAGTATCTCGCTTAGCTTCTCATGCAACCTCTTATAAGCTTGGTCATACTGAGTCCACGGCGCTTCTGGCAAACTCATTCATACACGTCTCCTAAGGCTTTGCCGCGTCAACCAGCTTCTGCAGCCAAACAGTAACCGCGGTTGGGCCGACAAGCGCGGTGTAAACGTCAAAGGTCATCCCCGACATGTCTAAGCCTAAAGCGGAGAAGGCGCCGATAGCCACAGTCCGCAGAAACTTTTTCCAGTTGAACGGTTCCTTTTGACCTGCATAGCCAAGAAAAGCGTATATGACGGCCGCGCAGACGCCCAAGCCTATGTTAACAACGTTCATTTTCTCTTTCACCTCCATGCGTCAAATCATGCTTTTCAGAAGCCTCTTGCGGGCTTTCCCAAAGCTCCCACCCAAACTTCGCCGCATTACAGCGGAACTCCTCTCTTCTTATAAGCCCAAGCTCAGCCGCCTTCAACATGTCCTCCAAACGCAGCTCAGGAGCCTTCGGAGAGCCCCAGTTCAAGCGGGCCTGAGTCAGCGCGGGGTCGAAGCCTTCTTGAGCCAAAATCACAGCAAACACTTCACGCTCAACTTGACGCTTAATATACCTCTGAACGGGCCGAATCAGCATCGTCTGCAGTTCAAGCGCCGCTTTTGCCGAAGCCTCAGTAAAGCCCGGAGTGCTGAAAAGCCTCGGCAACGGGGTTTCGCAGCCAAGGTAAAACTGGTTTATTAGGTGTTCAACGTAAAACTCGACGCGGGCTCGCGGATCAAGCGTTACCGGCTTTATGTCGCCCTTGCCGTTGTAGAAGAGCCACGCGCCCTATTCGCTGCGGCTTCTAATGGCCCTCTCAAACTTTCCAATGGTCTCGTCGTCCGCCTTTTCAAGCAACGCCAAAACGTCGGGGCCAGCATACTTCTCAAAAATCTTAGGCATAATCTTCTCTATTTTCGCTTTCATCCACGCAAAAGCGGGCCGAACCTCGGACTGGAAAGTGACTGAATGCAGCAAAACCTGTAAAACGCCTGTGCCGAAACCCGACGTGCCCATGCAGTTTATCCGCCAATGAATCACCGCGTCAGGCCGCAGGCTTTCTCCGCCATAGCTGTAGCGCAGCTTATAACCATCCACGGCGTAAGGCACCTTTAAGGTGTAATCTTGAACAAGGCGGTGCTCAATTCGCTCCACCGCGTCAACAGGCAACCTACGCAGCTCTGTCAGTTTTTCTGGAGAAAGCTTGAGCCAGAAATCGTTGCCGCAAGCGATGAGAACGCGGGCCATGTCGAAAAGCAGCGAATCCAAGTTAACTTTTTCGTTAAACTGGTCAACCGCCTCTTTGGCCTGCTCAGCCCTACCATATTTCTCGTTCACCGTCGTGTAGAAACCCATGCCAACCGCCGAGGAAGCCAGCAAATCAACACTCGCCTTGCACGTGGGGTCCCTCTCGTAAAGCTTCATAACCTCAGAAAGCGGAAGAGCGGGCGAGTCATAAACAGTGGTCGGTTGAGGCGAAGCATAACCACTTTTCCTCTTCGAAAATAAAGCTTCAAACAAACCTTTCAAAACACCAGCCAACTATAAGCCCTCCAAAAACTTTTGTCCTTTCTCAGTAAGCACGTAGGGAGCCCGATGCTTCTCGTCGCTTTTCTTCACGTAGCCATTTTGGACAAGGAAAGCAAACAGGTTCTCGAAAGTGGCGTGCGTGCCCACCTTTCTGGTAGCCCTCTTCTCAAGCTGCGTCCTGCTCAAGGACTGCTTGCTAAGCTCGTGCAGTATAGTCTTCGCAAGCTGCAACCTCTCTCTCAAGTTTCTCAAGCGGTCTCTACCTCCACAAGTTTCTGTTTACTAAAAAAAGGGGAAGAATGAAAAGGGCAGACCCTCACCGTTTGCAGGTCGCGGCTTCCGTCCAAGCCATAAACGTTCACGGTTAAGTCTGGCACGTAAGCAGCCATCTCGGAACCGCAAAGGGGGCAATACAGCCAGCAATCGCAGACGACCAAATCGCAGCTGCGGTCGGAATAATGCGTTTTTCCGCATTTCGGGCAGTTTCCCACGCTTTTTGGCAATTTAACCACGACCTGCAAAAAAGCTGACGGCCTAAAGCGTCGTGCTTATGTTAACCATCTTTGCCACTGCTTTGGACCGCAAGACCCCCAAGCCGAAGCGGGTTGTAGCTCTAACGCCGAACCTTCCTGTTTTTGCGTCTTCCCAGTCTTCAACGGTCACATCTCTGCGGAGCAGCATGACGGCGGCTACGCGGGTGTCAATGGCGTATGCCGTTCCATTAGCGACCAGCGTGCTTGCTTGAACTTTCATTCCCAAAACTCCGGTGATTATGCCCTGGGCAACGTTTACTTCTTCTGAAGGCAGATAGGAAGATTTGATGAACTTGTCATCGTTGAAAAGCTGGTGCAGCTGAGTCTCGTTCACAACCAGCACGGTTGGCCTCCAGTTTTCGCTTCGAACCGCGCTGTGAAGCTTCACCACGGCGCCCCAGTCCATCGCCGCATTACCCTTGTCTATCGGCGCGCCGCCTGCAAGGTCTGCGTTGGCTATGCTTCCGTAAAGTTCAAGGATTTTCTTTGTTTCCTCTTCGCCGAGCGCCTTGCCCGTCTTCTCCACCATAGCGCTCATAACGTTCCACGTTGCGTCCTCTAGAAACTCTCTGGTCCACTCTTCTGAAGACTCAGCCACCGTGTTCGTCTGCACGTCTATCGTGCTAATTTTGGCGCCGCTTAACCTCGTGGCGGCTCCTTCAGCATACTTGTACGCAACCGCCTTAGCGTCCAGCGGGAATCTTTCCATGCTTTCCTTTGTCGGCTTAACCGTGATTATGTTTCGGCCAATAAGCTCGGGATAGGCTGCTTGGACTATGCTGTCGTGCATGTGTCCCAGCGCACCTGCCATGTCGCTGAACAAGCCTTCTCTTACGCCTGTGTCGCAGTAACGCTTGAAAAACGGGTGGCTAAAGGCTCGGGGCTTAAGGCTTTCCACTAAACCTCTGAACTCAGCATCTTTTTCCATTAAATGTTCAAAAAGCTTCGGTTTCAAGGTTCTCACTTCGCCACCAGAATGAAAATTAGGTCGTCGGCTGCTGAGGCGCTTTGCAAGGCAGTTCCCAATCTGCGATTGTAGTAAATCGTGTATGTGCCTGTTCCGCCCTCGTTCACTGCCTGGTCTGCCAGCTGCAAAACTCTTCTGCTTGAATCTCCGCCGTAAACTGCTTTGCCGCGGGTAACTGCGCCGCCAACTTTGACTTTGACTCTGCCGCGGGTCAGCACTGGCACGGGTTCTCCTGAAGCTGCTGTTTTGAGGGCTACGCCGATGCAGTCTTGAGCGGAAGCTGCTGAGCTTACTGTGTCGTCGGCGCTGAGGTAAACGGGGTCGCCTTTGGTTATGGCGGCGCCTGCGGTGAACGATTCTATTATTGCGTTTGGGTCGTCTGTCTCGCCTATGCTCATCCAAGTCTTGCCTGTATAGTCAGTCATGAACATTCACTCCTCATTTTGTTCGGTTTCAGCCA
>JAWAPV010000061.1:0-7425 GCA_038894255.1 Bathyarchaeia archaeon | reverse complement strand
ATCCAGCCTCAAAGCCAGTCTGGCCGCCAACGGCTTTCCGTTCTTCGTGGAGCCAACAAGCAAAATCTCAGGCTTGTAAGTAATAACCAGATTGTGCAATATGCTAAGGTAGGGGTCAGCTTGAAAACGCTCCAAGGCTGGGTTGTCAACCAAATACACCTTATCCGCGCCATGCTTCACGAGTTCCTCAGCCCTGCTCTGAACGTCTCTGCCAATCACCACAGCCGCAAGCTCTAAACCACGCTTGTCTGCAATTTCCCTTGCTTTGCCAAGCATCTCCAGAGCCAGATCAAGATTTTCAGAGAAAACCCAGATGCTTTTTGCTTCACTCATGCAAACTCACCTTCCCACCACGCCCTCTTGAATCAGCGCCTTGGCAAGCTTGTCTGCAATTTCCGCAACGGATTCGCCTGTAATCTTGATTTTCTTGCGTTCCGTCAAAGGAGCCGAAACCTCAACCAGCTCAATATTCGAAACAAGCTTTTCTTTAGAAATGCCCAAATCCGCAAGCGTCCAGTTAACAATCTCCTTCTTCGAAGCCTTCATAATCATCATCAAAGACGGAATTCTCGGCTGATTAATTTCACGGGTAACCGAAATCAACGCAGGCGCCCTAGCCTTAACCGTTTCAACAGCGTCCTCCAAAGACCTCTCGCACACCACCGCGTCTCCCTCAAACGAGACCTTCCTAACAGAAGTAATCTGCGGCAAACCAAGCAGCTCGCCAAGCTTTGCTGCAACAAGCCCAGAAAAACTATCAAGAGAAGTCTCACCGCAAAGAACCAAACTGTAATCTCCAAGCTTTCCGATGGCAGCAGCCAAGACGCGTGCCGTGCCCGACGTGTCAACATCCTTCAAAGACAGGTCGCTTACCACATACGCCTTATCCGCGCCCATCGCCAACGCTTCACGCAAAACCGCCTTAGCATCTTCGCTACTTGCGGTGACCGTGCAGACTTCAACGTCGCTCAGTTTCTCCTTAATCCTAATCGCCTCCTCCAAAGCATTCTTGTCAAAATCGCTAATCTTCCTAGGAGCACTAGCCGTGATTAGCTGCCGAGAAACAGGGTCAACCTTCAACTGAGCGACGTCGACAGCCTGCTTAAGACATACAATCAACCTACGCAAGCCAAACCCCTCCAAACCGAGAAATACAACCTCACCAAAAGACCATTTTTAAGAGTTTCGTTCACACCTACGAAAAACGTCAAGATAAATAACCTCGAAAGCGGAAATACAGCCTAAGGCATCAAATATGAGATACGTGATAGTATGCGAAAACTGCCAAAAACAAACACAAAACCTTCTAGCATACAAGTGCCCACGCTGCAATGAGCCCGTAACCCTTAAACAAGACACAAAATTCCAAAAAAACCGCATACACAAGCATGTCTACAGCGTCTGGCGCTACCTAAAATTCTTCCCATACATACAAAAAAGCAACATAATAACCCTCGGAGAAGGATGGACACCCCTCATCAGATACACGCGCAACCTTCACTTCAAACTGGAAAACTTGAACCCCACAGGCTCCTTCAAAGACAGAGGCTCAACCACGCTCATCTCAGCAGTGCACAGGCAAGTAAAAAATGCTCACGGGTACCTTTCTGAAGACTCATCAGGCAACGCAGGTGCCTCAATAGCGGCATACGCGGCAAAGGCCAAGCTGAAAGCCAAAATATACGTCCCAGAAAAGGTGGCGGGACCGAAATTCAGCCAAATTCAGTTCTACAAAGCTGAAACCGTTAAAGTCGCCGGAAGTCGAAACAAAGTAGCCGAGGAAGCTCAGAAAAAGGAAAAAGGGAAATTTTACATCGGACATATTCTACACCCGCTTTTTCGAGACGGCATAAGAAGCCTTGCTTATGAGTTAGCTGAACAAACAAACTGGAAACCCCCGAAGCGCATATACCTGCCCGTGTCCGCTGGCACGTTACTCCTCGGTGTGCTAGAGGGCTTTCGCCACCTTGATGAAGCAAACATCATCAAAAACCCGCCAACAATTGTCGCCTGCCAGACAAGCCAAGTTTCCCCGCTTTATCATCGCTTCAAAAACCTAAGCTATTGCCCGCCAGAAGAAGTTACCTCAATTGCTGATGCCTTGCAAAGCGTAAATCCGCCTTTGCTAGGCTTGATGGATAAGCAACTGAGAGAAGCCAACGGGGATGCTGTTGCCGTGGAAGAAACGCAGACACTCGAAGCCTTTAAAGAATTAGCTGGCAACGGCTTCTTTGTGGAGCCAAGCTCCGCCGTAGCATACGCCGCCTACAAGCAGCAACTTGAAAACAGGCAAGTGGAGAAAGACGAAAACGTCGCAATAATCTTAACAGGTTCAGGACTGAAAAGCACGCTTAATCCTTAGCAAGCGTCTCTCTGCCAGAAAACACCACTAACGATTGAATATCGGTTCTGATTTCCAGAAATATTTATATTGCAAAGCTGTTTTTCTTGTGACGCAATAAAGGAGGATATGATTGGTTTGTCATCGCAAGGAGCAGCTGGAGGAGTACCCGTTCTCGTGTTAAAAGAAGGCTCAAGCCGCTCCAGAGGAAAAGAAGCTCAACACACAAACATAATGGCAGCAAAAATAGTGGCTGAAAGCGTCAAAAGCTCGCTCGGACCAAAGGGCATGGACAAAATGCTCGTGGACAGCATGGGCGACGTAACCATCACAAGCGACGGCCGCACAATACTGGACGAAATGGACATCCAGCACCCAGCAGCCAAAATGATGGTTGAAGTCGCGAAAACACAAGACAACGAAGCGGGCGACGGAACAACCACGGCTGTCATTGTTTCAGGCGAACTGCTAAGCAAAGCAGAAGAACTAATCGAAAAAAATGTTCACCCAACCGTAATCATCGACGGCTACAAGAAAGCCCAAGAAAAAGCCCTTGAAACCCTAGAAAAAATAGCCATACCAGTAGACATAAACTCGCAGGACTACCCGAAAAAGGCAGCCATGACGTCGATGGCAAGCAAACTGGTAGCAGACCACCGCGAATACCTAGCAGACTTGGCGGTAAAAGCCGTCCTTGCAGTAGCGGAACAAGAAGGCAACAAGTACAAGGTAGACATAGACGACATCAAAGTTGAAAAGAAAACAGGAGAATCCACCCGCGACACCAAACTCATCCAAGGCATAGTCCTAGACAAAGAAGTCTCACACTCAGGAATGCCGAAACGCGTTGAAAAAGCCAAAATAGCTCTGCTAGACTGCCCGCTTGAAATAGAAAAAACCGAGTTCGACGCAAAAATCAACATCGAAAGCCCAGAGCAGATGGAAGCCTTCCTCAAACAAGAAGAGGACATGCTTCGAGAAATGGTTGAAAAAATCGAAAAAACAGGAGCCAACGTCGCCCTCTGCGAAAAAGGCATAGACGACATGGCACAGCACTTCCTAGCAAGAAAAAACATACTAGCAGTCAGAAGAATAAAGAAGTCAGACATGGAAAAACTCGCCAAAGCCACAGGCGGCAAAATAGTAACCAAACTAGACACCATGACACCGGCAGACCTAGGCTACGCCAGCCTCGTCGAAGAACGCAAAGTCGGCGAAGACAAAATGACCTTCGTAGAAGGATGCAAACACCCCAAAGCAATCACTATACTCATAAGAGGCGGAACAGAACGCGTACTCGACGAAGCAGAAAGATCTCTACACGATGCACTATGCGTCGTCAGAGACGTTGTGGAAGAACCCAAAATCGTCGCCGGCGGAGGCGCGCCAGAACTCGAAGTCGCACGCGCACTGAAAAAATACGCCGAAACACTTCCGGGAAGAGAACAACTCGCTGTGAGAGGATTCGCAGAAGCCCTTGAAGTGATACCAACTACACTCACAGAAAACGCAGGCCTAGACCCAATCGACGTACTATCCGAGCTTAGAGCAAGACATGAAAAAGACGAAAAATGGGCCGGAATAGAGGTCATATCAGGGAAAATACAAGACATGAGCAAAGCCGGAGTCTTCGAACCCCTCGCCGTAAAGAAACAAATAATCAAATCAGGAACAGAAGCAGCAACAATGATACTAAAAATCGACGACGTAATCGCGGCAGGAAAAATGAAAACTCCTCCGACGCCTCCTGGAGGTGGACCTCCAGGCGGTGGATATCCAGGCATGGGGGAGTATTAGAACACGTCTGAACAGCCAAAAGTTTTGATAGGGCCACCCAAAATCACGCGGTTCGAGAAGGCTAGGATAGTGGGTGCTAGGGCTCTGCAGATTTCCATGGGCGCCCCGGTGCTTGTTGAAACCTCTGAGACTCTAACTAACCCGATTGACATTGCTTTGAAGGAGCTTGAGATGGGAATATTACCCATCACTATTAGACGGACTTTGCCTGACGGAACCTTTCAGGATATCCCCTTAAAGTGGCTGATGGAAAAAGCATAGGCGCTTCTAGCTTTTTTCTAGAATGGCGGCGGAGGCAAAGGGAAGAATTTCTGTTGTTCTCGGGCGAGCATGGAGTAGTAGTGCACTGTCAACGCGATTGTTGGAAGCGGGGTTGCTAACGCAGTGATGGCGCCGCTTGCAATCCAGCTGTAAGCGCCGAATGGGGCTGCAAGAAGACTGCCGACGAAATAGACAAAGAGTGTAATTAGCCAGACAGAAAAGGTTAGTGCAAAGGTTTTCAGCCAGCGGTTGCTTACGAGAGTTTTGCTTCTTGAGAGGCTGTCTAATGCTTTAGCATCTTCGATTATGACCGCTTGCTGGGTAAGCGAATATACTATGAAGACTATTATTCCAGGTATGATGAAAGCTACTGCTCCCAAAGCGATGAGGATGCTTACGATCAGATTAACCAGCAAAAGTCGAGGGATTTTGCCGATTGTGAAGATGAAAGCTGTTTCTAGGCTTGTAACGCCTTTTTCTGTTAGTTCTGAGGCTGCTTTGATTATTATCCCGCTTACAAGCACGCTCAATATCCAAAAGACAACGAGTATCGCAAGCAACATGCTCAGCAGCGGCACAAAGTAGGTGCTGAAATAGTTTAATATCTCCGCTGATGACCAGTTTGGATCTAAAGGCGGTACTGTTTTGTATCGTTCATAGAATCGCGATATCGCGAACTCGTAGGTCAACATTAGTATGAGCGAAGGAGCGAAGAACGTTACAAATTCTCTCATGTATAAGGAGAAAGTCTTTCTAATTGTTTCTTCTACGGTTAATTCGTTGGAAGGCTTTGATGTGCTCAAGTGATAATCCTCTTTTGCTTCTTATTTTTCTCCTTTTAAAATAAAGTTTGCGTGGTACAATCTTATTTACATTCTCAACTTGTAAGCCTTTGCGTTTTCAAGGGTTTTTCTGATTTTTTCCCAGTGGGCGCCTTGCCAGTAGATTTGCCCGCATCTTTGGCATTTCCAGAAATCGTTGTAGTAGAGAAACGTGTTGCGGTTAACTTTGTTCGTCACGCTTTTCTTGGCTACGGGTTTGACTTTTGCATTGCATTTTGGGCATCTTGACACCGCCATGTCCACATCCAACGCGATGTTAAACCTCTTCGAAACCTCTGCTAACTTTTCTTCTCCAGTTTTTCCTTCTACATAGAAAGCTTGAAGACCCTTTGCTATAGCTTGCTTGTAAAGCTCCATATCCCTCGTCAAAAGGACTCTTTTGTCCTTTTTTGCTATGGCTATAAGTTTTGCGTCTTCAATGTCTCTTGAATATTTCACGTCATGCCCAAGTATGCGAAGCCATCTCGCCAATTTTCCCAGCATACCATCGGCAACTATTTTCAAGAGTGCTTTCTCCGAATTATTTTTCCTGTTCCAGGTTTTCCGACGATTGAGCCTTCGTCCATTACAAGCTGGCCGTTTACAAAAGTTTTAACGGCTTTACCTTCAACCTTCCACCCGTCAAAAGGTGAAAATTTGGCGCGGGAATAGAATGCTGACGAGTCAATTTTGAATTTTCTTTTCAAGCTTACAACCGCCAGATCTGCAGAGTTGCCCACTTTCAGAGACCCCTTTTTCTTTAACCCAAAAATTTTTGCTGGGTTCTCTGCTGTTAACCTTAACAGCTCGGAGAGCGCCAGCCGTTTCTGTTTGACCGCAGTAAGCAGCAAGGGAAGAGTGGTTTCCAAGCCTGGAACGCCCACTTTGGCTTCCCAAACGTTGGCTGCCTTTTTTTCTGCCAAAGTGTGGGGTGCATGATCCGAACCTATAACGTCTATCCACCGTTTCTTGATGCCTAGCCACAAAGCCTCAGCGTGGCTTTGGCTTCTTACAGGCGGCATGGTGATTGCTAACGTGCCTATTTTGTTTAGAAAATCTTCGGTAAGGAGCAGGTGGTGCGGAGTTGCTTCGCATGTCACTGAACCTCTCTTTTCTTTTGCTTTCCGTATTTCTTGTAATGCGTCTTTTGAGCTCACGTGACAAATGTGCGTGTGCGCATTTGTTTGTTGTGCAATCTTTAGTACGCGTTCGACAGCGACCCTTTCTACGTTTTCAGAGTGAGCCTCCAAAAATGCTCTAACATCGTTGCGTTGAGCCTTCAGCAGTTTTTCCTTAGACTTTTCTAGCATAGTTTTGTCTTCTGCATGAACGGCTACGGTTACGCCGAATTGGCTTATGGTTTTGAATGCTTCAATTACGGCGATGTCATCGTCTATGTTTAATCCGCCTATCTGCTCGGCCAAGAAAAGCTTGAAGCCTACTGGACCTTCGGCGACTATTTCAGGTATTTCTTTTAGTTTTTTTGGGAATTCTGAGTAAAAACCGACGTTAACGAGGATTTTGTTTTCAGCAGTTTCCATTCGGTTTCGCATTGTCTTTGCGCTCATGGTTACTGGGTCGTTATTCGGCATGTCCAGAACCGTTGTAAATCCGCCTGCCGCCGCCGCAGCGGTTCCGCTGTAAAAGTCTTCCTTGTAGGATTTTCCTTCGTCTCTCAAATGCACGTGCGCGTCAATTAGACCAGGCAAGACCAGAAGCTTTTCAAGATTTATTTTTCGTTCTGCTTTAGGCATTTTCGCGTAAGTGCTTATTTTGACAATTTTCCCGTCCTCAATTGCAAAGCAACAGTCTATGATTTCGTTTCTTATGTAGGCCTTTGCGTTTGTCAGAACCAAGTCCACGTTCAAGTTAAGCTCGCTCTTGTGTTTTTGATTGTTTGTTGTTGTTTAATTTTTCGGTAGAGCTTATTTTTAACAGAATGAAGGTTTTGATTTTTATTTCATTAGCTTGAAGAAGTCTCTTTCAGTTATTATTCCTACCAGCTTTCCGTTTTTGGCAACTGGAACTGCGCCTAAATCTTTATCACGCATTATTTTCGCTGCTTGTCCCACGTCGGCGGTTGGTTCGATCGTTGAGACTTCTTTTGTGGCTATTTGGAGTGCTGGCGTGTTAAGGACTTGAATTATGGTTCCTGAGCGTAGGTGCTTGAACACTTCTCCTGAACCGACGAATCTTATGATGTCC
>JAWAPV010000060.1:0-7500 GCA_038894255.1 Bathyarchaeia archaeon | reverse complement strand
GTTCTTTGGCCAACCTACTTCGTGGCTATTCTCTTCGGTTACCAGCTACTTAGAGCCGTGGAAAAATTCTTCTCCTAAAAAAGGCCAGCGCCCAAGCCACAGCACACTTTTCCATACATGCTATGCCCTTCAACATCAAAGAACTGTATAGACAAGTTTTATCAACGAAACGTATCAACAACCAGCAAGGGCCCTAAAAAACCGCAAACACAACACTCCCAAGCAAAACAAAAGAAAACATGTGCACGTTCAGAAACATTTTTAACAAAACCCGCACTTATCCAAACAAAAGGTGCGCGAAATGACCGAAATCAAAAAAATAGCAGTTCTTGGCGCAGGACTAATGGGTCATGGAATAACCCAAGTAGCCGCGCAAATCGGAAAATACGAAGTTAGCATGCGAGACGTTGAACAACGCTTCATTGACAACGGCATGAACATGATACGCACAAGCCTCCAGCGCTTTCTTGCCAAAGGACAAATAACTGAACAGCAAATGACCGAAATCCTTGCTCGCATCCACCCAACACTAGACCTTAAAGAGGCAGTCTCAAGTGCTGACCTAATAATCGAAGCAGTCCCAGAAAACCCAGAGCTCAAGAAAGCAATTTTCCGCGAAGTCGACACATACGCCCCGCCCCACGCCATAATCGCCTCAAACACCTCAAGCGTAAGCATAACCGAACTTGCATCCGCAACCAACCGACCAGAAAAAGTCTGCGGAATGCACTTCTTCAACCCCCCGCAACTCATGAAACTTATCGAAATAATCAAAGGACAAAAAACCTCAGACGAAACCATACAAGCAATACTAGCCGTCTCACAACGAATGGAAAAAGAAACCGTCCTCGTAAAAAAAGACTGCCCAGGCTTCATCGTCAACCGCATACTCATACCCGCACTCAACGAGGCAGTCGCACTCTACTGGGAAGGAATAGCCGACAGAGACGACATAGACAAAGCCATAAAACTAGGACTAAACTGGCCCATGGGACCACTAATGCTGCTAGACTACATAGGCGCAGACACAACTCTAGCAATCGCAAACGTACTAACAAACGAACTTGACCCCAAATTCCACCCAACCACAGGACTTAAACAGATGGTAAAAGCCAACCTGCTCGGACGCAAAACCGGCAAAGGCTTCTACGACTGGACACAAAAATAGAAGGTGCCCAAATGGAATACAAACTCATAATCTACGAAAAAAACCAAAACGTAGCCACAATCACGCTAAACAGGCCTGAAGCACTAAACGCCTTCAGCAAAGAAGTAATCACCGAGCTTCTGCA
Organism: Bathyarchaeia archaeon; assembly: GCA_038894255.1. Lineage (GTDB taxonomy): Archaea > Thermoproteota > Bathyarchaeia > Bathyarchaeales > Bathycorpusculaceae > JAWAPV01. The sequence goes on along the minus strand of JAWAPV010000060.1, from coordinate 6,208 downwards.
CGCCTTAGAAGACGCAAGAAACGACGAAAACACGCGAGTAATCGTCTTAACAGGCGCAGGCGAAAAAGCCTTCTCAGCAGGCGCAGACATCAAAAGCATGATAGGCATGACTCCGCTGAAAGCAAGAGAACTATCCCTAATGGGAGAAAAACTCTGCACAACCCTCGAAAACCTCGAAAAACCCGTAATCGCCGCAATCAACGGATTCGCCTTAGGCGGAGGAATGGAAGTAGCTATGGCATGCGACCTCCGAATAGCTTCCGAAACAGCCCGCATGGGCCAAACCGAAATCAACATAGGCCTAATCCCAGGCTGGGGCGGAACCCAAAGGCTAACGAGGCTTGTGGGCATAGGCAAAGCCAAAGAGCTTGTCTTCACGGGCAAGATGATTGACGCGAAAACGGCTGAGCTGCTCGGCATCGTAAACATGGTTGTCCCCGCAGACAAGTTCCGAGAAACCGTCATGCAGTTTGCTGCAGAACTTGCAACGAAAGCGCCTGTAGCCCTACGAGTAGCAAAAGCTCTCATCAACAGAGGTGCCGACGCAAGCCTGGAAGCCTCTTTGGCTCTGGAAAGAGAAGGCTTCGGCGTTGTGGCGTCAACAGAAGACCTCCAGGAAGGAGTCAAAGCTTTTACGGAAAAACGCAAACCCACATTTAAGAACAAGTAGCAACAACCCGCGCCTCTCCCTCTTTTTTCAACAACGAATTTGCCTTGAATAGACTGCAAAAACCAGCAACCCGCCCAAACAGCTTATATCGCAGATGCTTACGCTAAAATCCAGCTAAGAGGGTGCAACCATGCAGGTAGTAATTTTCGGCGCTCCAGGCTCAGGCAAAGGCACGTATGCCTCTCGCTTGCAAGCCAAACTTGGTGTTGACGTTATCGCGATGGGAGACATTTTCCGCGAAATCATGAAAGAAGAATCGCCGCTGGGAAGGAAGGTTAAGCAGTTTGTGGAAAGCGGGAAACTTGTGCCCGACGAAGTGGTAATCGAAGTTCTTAAAGAACGGCTGGCAAAAGTTTCAAGCAAAAACGGCTTTATTCTCGACGGTTTTCCGCGCACTCTTAAACAAGCTGAAGCCCTTGACAAGATAACAAAGCTTGATGCAGTAATTCTCCTTATTGTTCCAGACTGGATAATAGTTGAGCGACTTTCCACTCGCAGAATCTGCAAAAACTGCGGAGAAGTCTACAACATACGCTACTTGAAGCCAAAAACCGAAGGAATCTGCGACAAATGCGGCGGACCGCTTTATCAGCGCGCAGACGACACGGAGCAAGTCATTAAAGACCGAATCAAAGTCTATGAACAGCAAACAATGCCCATAATCGAATACTATAAACAAAAGAACGTGCCCATAATCGAAAACAGATGCGAAAGCTTAGACATGCCGCCCGAAGTAGCCGTCGACAACATTCTGAAAGAACTGAAAAAACTCAAACTAGCCTAAACACAGCGCTTTTTTCGCAAAACAAAAATGTTTTTTCTGCAATTTGAAAAGTTGGCGACAGCTGCATGAACTCTTGGCGGCTTATTCCACTGAAAACTTTTGACGCCTACACTAACATGGCGATTGACGAAGCCATACTAACCGCCAAACTGGCAAGGCTTGTTCCAAACACTTTAAGACTTTACGGCTGGAACCCCCCTGCAGTTTCCATCGGTAAATTCCAAAATATGCAGAATGAGGTTCAGGTGGAAAACTGCAGAAAACAAGGCGTTGACGTTGTTAGAAGGATAACTGGCGGGGGCGCAGTTTATCACGCAAGCAAAGACGAAATTACATACAGCGTCATCGCAGACAAGAAAGACATGCACACAGAAGACATAACCACGATATACGCAAAAATCTACGCGGGAATAGTTAACGCGCTTCAGAACCTAGGCATAACCGCAGACTTTAGCGAAGGCAACCAGAAAAACTGTCCAAACCTCACCGTGAAAGGGAAAAAAATTTCTGGAAGCGCCCAAGCCCACAAAAAAGGCGTTGTCCTACAGCACGGCACGCTCCTAATTGATGTTGACCTTGAAAAAATGTTCACTGTTCTGCGTGTTCCTTGGGCAAAAACTTGCATGGAAGTCGTTGGCGTTGCTAAACGCAAAATTACGTCAATAAACAAGGAGCTTGGCAAGAAAACGTCTGCAGAAACAGTGATGCACGCTCTGGTGGAAGGGTTCCAAAAAGCGTTAAATGTTCCGCTGGTTATTGGCGAGCTTACACCTTATGAGCAGCAGCTTGCCATCAAGCTAAGAAATGAGAAATATGCTACAGAAGAATGGAACTTCCAAGGCAAAACGCTCACGGACTAACGCTTTTCTCTCCGCACCCTATATCCTTGTGGAGTATCCTCGACAACGATGCCCATGCTCTTCAATTGTGCTCTTATCTGGTCAGCAGTCTTCCAATTCTTAGCTTTTCTTGCTTCCTCACGCTTATGCAGAAGCTCTATAACCTCTGAAGGCAGTTCCTCCTCTTTTTCTGCATCGCCGATTACGCCGAGAACCTTGTCAAACTTCATCATTACCTCGTAAACTTCTTTTGCTTCCTCTTTGCTCAAGCTGTTCGCGTCAATTAAGCCATTCACGTCTCTTACAAAGTCAAACAGCACAGCCAATGCCCCGCTAATGTTAAGGTCGTCATCCATGGCTTCCTCAAAACCTTTCTGTGCATTTTCCACCAGTTGCCGAAGCTTTCTGCCGCTTTCTACGCCGTCAACGTCGCGTAGTCTTCGAACGAAGTTTATGAGTCGCTCAACCGCGCCTTTAGCAGCTTCTAAGCCTTCAAAGGTAAAGTTAAGCTGCTGTCTATAGTGCGTGGACAAAAGCAGATAACGCACGGCTTTCGGATCGTATCCTTTAGCCGTCAAGTCACGCAGCGTGTAAAAGTTGCCAAGGCTTTTGCCCATACGCTGCCCCTCAACAAGCAAATGTTCACAATGAAGCCAGTAATTCACAAACTTCTTACCCGTTGCAGCCTCGCTTTGGGCAATCTCGTTCTCGTGATGGGGAAACAGGTTGTCCACGCCGCCCGTGTGGATGTCAATAGTTTCGCCCAAATACTTCATAGACATGGCAGAACATTCAATATGCCAACCCGGATAGCCCTTTTCGCACCACGGCGATTTCCAGTTCATTATGTGCTTAGGGTCGTTGATCCACAAAGCAAAGTCAAACTGGCATCTTTTTTCAGGGTTTATTTCAACTCTGCCGCCAGCGCCTGCTTTCAACTTTTCAATGGTGTTTCCAGACAGTTTCCCGTAATCTTTGAATTTGGTAACGTCATAGTAGACTGACCCATTAACCACGTACGCGTAGCCTTTCTGCAAAAGCTTCTCAATAAGAGCAATCATGTCCTCAACGTGTTCTGTAGCTCGCGGCCTTACCATGGGCTCCTCGAAATTCATCAACTTCGCGTCTTCCATGAACTTGTCAATGTAAAACTGGGCAATAGCCCAAGGGTCTTTCTTTTCCCTTTCGGCGGCGGCAGCCATTTTGTCTTCGCCAACATCCAAGTCGTGAAACATGTGGCCGACATCGGTGAAATTCATCACCTGTTTAACCTCGAAACCCTTGTATTCCAAGTATCTCCGTAAAATGTCCGCAAAAACGAAAGCACGTAGGTTTCCTATGGTAGCGTAATCATAAACTGTTAAGCCGCAGTTGTACATTGTTACCGTGTTTTCTTTTAAGGGCTTGAACTCTTCCTTGGTCTTCGTTAAAGTGTTAAACAATTTTAGCACTGGGTTCACGCTCGCTTTTTAAGCGGTTGAGCATCAAAACAAATGCATGAATTCATAGTTATACTTTGCTTTTCAATGTGAAAAGGCTAAGCTAATCATATTTTTTCAGCTTTATCATTCGCCTGTAACTTTTCAAGTCGGCTGCAATCCGCTTTAAGAGGTAAAGTTCTTCCATTGTTTTTTCAAACTTGGTGAACTCTTCACGGATCTTCTGGAGCGCCGCTGCGGTGTCAGTCATTTTTTCGTCCTCGTTTGGTGTGCAAGTGAGGAGCTTTCATTGTTTGTCGGTTGACCACTCAGCCAATCCGTCATCGAGGAGAAAGGAGAAGGCTTCGAAAACGGAAAAAACACATATTCACGGCTGTGTGGTTTACCTTTCGACCTCAGCCCTCCACCTTGCGTCTTAAGACTTAATACTCACGTGTTATATAAAAGCATTACTGAATAAAAGAAACAGACAACCAACAAAACGCCCGAAACCTAGCCTATAGCCAAAATCCCTTCCAAAATCCGCTTTTCTTCAACCTCAAGCTGTTTGGAAAGCCACATTTTCAGAAGAGAAGCAGGCTTAGGAAGTTCACCGCTATAAGTAATTATCTGATTATCCTTCAACGCGTCAACCTGAAACGATTTTTCAGCTTCGCGATACAGAAACGACACCGTGTGAGCCTGCGAAGCCAATGTTTGGAAGTCTTCCCATTGCTTGCATCGCAGAATCACAGGCGGCCCGTGCAAATCCCTAGTTGGCACCTCTCTTTTCTGTGGCGATTGCGGCGTTTGCACAGCAATGGCGGGCACATTCTCGTGGGAAGCTGAAAGATATGTTATCAAGTTGGCTATCTCGTTCTGGAGGGTGGTTAATCTTTCTTCGACTTTTTCCACTTTCCCGCTGAGTTCCCCTGTGTCTCCCATCTTTTCTGTTATCGTGCCCAGTTCGTTTATGAGCCTGTCCAAGTCCTTTTCATGTTCTTTTAAAACGTTAACTATGAAATCTATGGCCTCTAACGCGTCGTCTCTCGAAGGCGTTTTCTTGGACATGGCTCTTTTCCGTCCTTTATTGGTATTCAATGCCTTTCTTTATAAATAAACGTAGCGAATCCTCAAAACATATCCATGTAAAGACACACACGTAAGTATTAGGAATCAAGTGCCGTTTTAGAAATACATAGCGCCAACATCATATTATGAGGCATTAGTCAACTTTCTAATCTGAAAGGAAGAGTTAAAATATTCGTGCATAATGGTTTTGATGCAGTAGCATCGCATGTTGGTGCCAAAATGCAAAGTTTTCCGCAAAAAGAAGATGCCATCAAATTTCTCACAGAGAAAGGAATAAAAATACTGAATCTCTGCCACATCCCTGAAGATGGACGCTTAAAAACACTCAGCTTTTCCGCAACAGACAAAGAGCGACTTAAAGAAGTTCTGGAGCTAGGCGAAAGAGTTGACGGCTCAAGTCTCTTCTCGTTTATTGAGCCTGGAAAAAGCGACATCTACATAAAACCACTGTTAAACCAAGCTTTCGTCAACCCTTTCGCGCCATTGCCAACCCTTAACATTCTGTGCAGTTACATGGATCAAGACGGAAAGCCTCTAGACATAGCTCCGCAAACAGTTTTAGCTAGGGCCGAGGAAAAGCTTGCTTCTCCGTTTGGCGTTACCTTGAAGGCTTTAGCTGAACTGGAGTTTTACATATTTTCCAAGATGGAAAATGAGCCGCTTTTTCCCGCTTCACCAGACAAGAACTATCATGAGTCTGCGCCGTTTTCCCTGTTTGAAAATGTGCGCAACGAGATATTGGCCACACTTGCCGAGATTGGGATTCCTACAAAATACACGCACAGTGAGGTAGGCAGATTAAAGGCTGAAGGCAACATGCTTTTTGAGCAGCACGAGGTGGAGCTTGCCTCCCAAAGCTTAGCTGACCTTGCTAGCGTGGTGCCCGTGGCGAAGTGGGTTATCCGTAATGTTTGCGCTAAGCATGGAGTTTCCGCCTCTTTTGTTCCAAAAATAGCCCTCGAACATGCTGGAACAGGGATGCATATTCATCTTTGCGCGTTAAAAAACGATAAGAATATTGTTGCAGATTCTGACGGAAACCTTTCTTTGGAAGCTAAAAAGATGATTGGGGGCATTCTTAAGCTGGCTTCAAGCTTGTCCGCTTTTGGTAACCCTACGCCCGTTTCCTATTTGCGTTTTGTGGCGCGGAAAGAGTCTCCGATGCACATATGTTGGAGTGCTCGAAACCGTTTGGCTCTAATTCGGATTCCTCTATGGTGGAAATTTGACAAAACCATGCGAAACACGGGCAACTGCAGAGAAACCTTCGAGTATAGAGGGCCTGATGCATTCGCAAATTGCCATTTGCTGTTGGCGGGAATTACCCTTGCTGTAAACCACGGGTTAGCTAGCTCTGCTGAATCTCTTGCGGCAGCCGAGGCATTGCAGGTTGACGCCGCGGGCA